>JALUUZ010000251.1 GCA_027021095.1 Gammaproteobacteria bacterium | reverse complement strand
TCGTTCAGGCGGGGGTTGTCAGGATCACGACCTGTCAAAGTGCTTCATACGGGGTCTAGCCCGCATTTCTCACCACTCTTCTACTGCGACGGTTCAACGGCAGGCCTCGGCTTGTTTTTTACCGCTGGTTTGGCCACAGGCTGAACGCCCTTACTGTGTTGCAGGATGATGTTCAGCCGGCGTACTGACAGCTCGGCGAGCGCATAGACATCGTCTGGTTTTTTACCTGTCTTATAGGTGCTGGTGGTATAAAACCGGCCCCATGTCTTGCCTGGTGCTATTGAATGCAGATAGTGGACAAAGGCGTCGAGGTTGTTGCCTGCCTGCAGGAAGACTTCAGCAGGGATGGCCAGTTTTCTTTCGCGTTTTACCCGCTGCATCGGCTCTTGCTGCACACGTGCCGTCAATTTATCGATGGAATCACTCAACCGGTTGATCATGACGAAGGCATTTTCGGGTGTCATGTTCTTTACCGGTACCAAGGTCACCGCGTCGATCTCCGGCAGCAGTGCTTTGTTGTGTGTCCTGACATAGTACATGAATAGTTTCTCGTAATTTTGCAACAGCGCGTAAACCTGGCTTGGTGTGACAGGTCCGTAGCGCTCGGAATGCCCGTAGCCCTGTTTGTCGCCGGGACCGGCGAGACTGGCCGCTGGTAGTGCAGCCGTAGTGCTAAGAATGAGTGCCAGCAGAAAGCCGGTTGTTGCTTGACCTGATCTTGTATGCATGATTGCCATCCTTTTGTCGACTATCTTTTTGTAAGCTGTCTGTACCGTGCTGCCTGGCATGGTTCAACCGGGGGGTTCGTCATCCTGGTCGATGTGGCTGTCGACTTCCGACAGTATTCTGAGATCATCCATCGACAGGACTTTTTCGATGTTCAGAAGTATGATGAACTGACCGTCGACCTTCCCCAGGCCGGTCAGAAAGTCAGTCCGGATGTTGCCGCCGAATGTCGGCGTGGTGTCGATGTCAGAGGTTTTCAGATCGATGACACGGTTGACTGCATCGACGATCACGCCGACATCGAGGGTAGTCTCGTCATAGCGCATTTCGACGATGATGATGCAGGCACGCCCCGAGTATGCTGCCTCCCCCTGGCACATGCGCCTGGCCAGGTCGATGACCGGCACAGCCCGACCACGCAGGTTGATGGCGCCGCAAATGAAATCCGGCATCATCGGCATCGATGTGACTTCTTCGTATTCCAGGATTTCGCGGACAGCCATAATGTTGATTGCATACAGCTCCTTGCCTAGATGAAAAGTCAGATATTTCAGGGCCCCGGCGCTTTCTAGTCGATTGTTCTGCCCGGTTTCGGACTTCGCTACGTTTACCATGTTACCTCCAGTTTGCCCGGTCGCGTGCCGACCTGCGGCAGTGTAGATTTAATCCTCGATTTTCATCGCGTCGTCGAATTGCATGATCTGTGATGCGATCTCCTGCAGCGAGACCACCTTATCCACCCCTCCACGCTTGATCGCCTCCTTGGGCATACCGAACACCACGCAGGTTTTTTCATCCTGGGCGACGGTCTTCGAGCCGGCTTCGTGCATTTCTGTCAACCCCAGTGCGCCGTCATCGCCCATGCCGGTCATGATCACGCCAAGTGCGTTCTTGCCCGCTGCCTGGGCCACCGACCGGAACATCACGTCGACCGAGGGCCGGTGCCGGTTGACCAATGGGCCGTCCTTGATTTCGACGTTGTATTGTGCACCGGTTCTTTTCAGCAGCAGGTGTCTGCCACCGGGTGCAATCAGTACCCGGCCCGGCAGGACGCGGTCGTTGTGTTGCGCCTCCTTGATACATACCGTGGAGATTTCGTCCAGGCGCTTGGCAAACTGTGCGGTAAATTTTTCCGGCATATGCTGTACGACGATGATACCGGGCGCGGTTTTCGGCAGCGCGGACAGAACATACTCCAGTGCCTGTGTCCCGCCTGTCGAGGTGCCGATCGCAACGATTTTCTGCGTGGTTTCTTTCATCGCCTGGCTGCCACCAGTCGATGGGATGACCGAATCGGCGCTCAGCTTAGGAGCCGGCCTGGCGGGTTTTTCCGCTGCCGGTCTGAATTTCTTCAGATTGGCTTTCGCGGCTCCCTTGATGGTGTCGAGCACCATGATCGATTCTTCTTCCAGGTAACCTTTAGCGCTGATCTTGGGTTTGTGAATAAAGCCGATCGCACCGGCCGCCATTGCCTGCATGGCTGTTTCCGATCCGCCGGCGGTCAGCGTGGAGCAGATCACCACCGGGATCGGGTCTTCGCTCATGATTTTCTTCAAATAGGTGATGCCGTCCATGCGCGGCATCTCCACGTCCAGAAGAATCACGTCTGGCCGTCTCTTTTTCATTCTCGCCATTGCAAACAGCGGGTCTGCGACCGCAGCGCTCAGTTCCAGTTGCGGATCGGAACCGATGATTTTTTTCATCACCTGGCGAATGACAGCCGAATCATCGACGACCATGACGGTTATTTTGGGCACCCGAATTCTCCTTTTCGGCGG
>JALUUZ010000250.1 GCA_027021095.1 Gammaproteobacteria bacterium | reverse complement strand
CCTGGTCAGCTCGGACCTCAGTCACTACCATGACTATGCCACCGCCAGGCACATGGACAGCCTGTCCTCGCAGGCAATCGAGGCACTGAATCCGTCAGTCATCGATGCAGACCATGCCTGTGGCTACCTTGCCGTCAATGGCCTGCTCAAGGCTGCCGGCACACATGGCCTGCAGGCCAGCACGCTGGACCTGCGCAACTCCGGCGACACCGCGGGTGACCGCAGCCGTGTGGTCGGTTATGGCGCCTACGCCTTCGTGCCTTCTGCGGGCGAAGCTTGACATGGCCGGTGCTGCTCTCGAACAGTACCGGGATCTCCTGTATACGATCGTCTATGGCGCGCTGAAAAAATGTGTGCACGACCCTGGCCGGGAGCTGCTCAAGGCAGAAAGCGAACTGGCAGCCGACCTGCCGGAGTTCCTGCGCCAACCGGGCGCAAGCTTCGTCACCTTGCTGAAAAACGGCGCGCTGCGCGGCTGCATCGGCACGATCGAGGCCTATCAGCCGCTGTATCTCGACCTGCAAAAAAATGCCTGCGCCGCCGCGCTGCGTGATCCACGCTTCCCGCCGGTAAGCGCCGATGAACTCGCGTCACTGGAAATTCATCTTTCGCTGCTCAGCAAACCGGAGCCAATGCATTTCGATTCAGAACAGGATCTGTTGGCACAATTACAACCGGGACGTGATGGACTGGTACTCAAGGACGGACCTTATCACGGGACTTTTCTACCGTCGGTCTGGGAATCGCTGCCCGACCCCGCTACCTTCTGGACCGAGCTGAAGCGTAAGGCCGGGCTGCCACCTGACCATTGGAGTGACACGCTAAAGGTTGAGCGTTACCAGAGCGAATCATTACGCTTTCCACCAAACTATACCCCTTCGCGAGCCTGAAAGCCTTTGACTCATCTTCGGCAGCGGCCGATGGAACCCAGCGCACACAAGGTGCCATCCACCCAGATCGCCCGGTCCAGCTTCGCGCCCTGCAACTGCGCGCCACCGATCCTGGCACCGCGCAAGTTGGCGTAGGAAAGGTCTGCTCCGGCGAGCTTGGAATAGGTCAAGTCTGCATTCCGTAGTCCGGCACCAACCAGTGTGGCACCGCTCAGGTCGGCATAACTCAGATTGGCAGCGCTCAAGTTGGTGTAGTTCAGCATCGCCGCAGAAAGATTCGCGCCATGAAAATCCGCGCCGGCCAGGTTGGCATTCTTGATCAACGCCCCCTTGAGATTCTTCAACGCGGCGTTTTTCCCTTCCAGCTTGCAGTTACTCCAGTTGAGTTTCGGTCCGGGCGCCGCGTTGCAATCGATCGGCCGTGTCGGCTCGCTGGTGTCGTGCAAACTATGATACACAGCAACCCCGATACCCGCACCAATCACCAACAACAAGCCCAGCACAGAAAACCTGTAGTTCTTCTTTTTTCCTGCCTGCCTCTGCAGTGCACTCCGGATTTCCCTGCCGTGCACCAGCGCCTGGTCCTCGCCCCGCCTGCGCTCACTGTTACGTTTGTCCGCGTCGGTGTAAGAACCCGCTCCCTGCCGACGGTCCCGGCTGCGTTCGTCTTCACGGCGCCGCGCCAACAACAGGCGTTCTTTGTCCGCAGCCGTCTTGACTGACAGCATTTCCTTTGGAATCAGTTCGCGGTTATCGATAATTCTCGACCACTGCTCACCATCGACGCTCACCATGTCCTGCAGCTTGAGCCGCCCCAGCAACACAAAATTGCTGATCATCCGCTTGGGAAACGGGCCTTTGACCTCGCCTTTCTTACGGTAATACCAGCCAATCGTCGGGTTTCGCTGTGCCTGCTTCGTCATGCTGTTGGGGCTGCATAATATATGCCGCCTGCCGCTGTGATGCCGGCTCCGCGACGGGAATTCCACCTGTGCCGCTGGCCACTGCACGAAGACCACTCAAGCCAGCTCAGCTGTCAGCCGCTAACAATAACGGGAGCCTGTGACCTATGCCTGTTCGACCTGAAAAACCTTATATCGCCCGCGTATTCTACCAACTCAGCACAAGACCACTGCCGGTTTTTGCAGGCGGCATCCCCGCTGCTGACCGGCAACCTCCAGCTGCGTTCGCCCTGGCTGCACTCAGCGACACCGACAGGCCGGCCGGCAGCACTACCGCTGCCACGCTGATCCGGTTGCTCGAAACCAACGCAGAGGCCGTGACTGCCTCGACCGGCGGTCGTATGGACGATACCGCCCGGCACCTGATCCAGATGCTGCTCAAAACCTATCTGCCAAGCCAGGACAATCTGCTCATGCTGTTCAGCAGTCTCAGGCAGATCAGGCGCCTGCCGGTGCTCCAACGGCTACTTCCTGCGCAGGTACAGGCAGCTCTCGATGAACTCGAGGCCCGTACCGCCACGCCGACTGCGCTGCGCCAGCCGCGGCAGCTGCGGCAGGCGGTGCTCGATTCCGGTTACTTCCTGGAAAACAGGTTGTTGCATGCCGCGCCCGGCTCGAACCAGCTGCCCGCCTCCGACCTTAAATTCCTGCTGTTG
>JALUUZ010000249.1 GCA_027021095.1 Gammaproteobacteria bacterium | reverse complement strand
GCCTCTGGCGAGGCAATGTTGCAGAAAAAACTTCCGGACCGCGGGATTCAGGCTCCAAGCAATCCCAGGTGCTTTACACCTGGTAGGGTGCGTTTACGCACCACATCCCGTGTGAATGGCTTTGACTGGTCGTGACAATGCCACCCCCGCCTGAACGCTCCCGCGGTCCGCAAGCTTTTTTCTGCGCCGCCCCTGATGCGGTAAGGAAATATCGTGTGTAGAAGGATCACCGCGTGACGAAACACGATTTGGCGTGGTGTTGGGATATATGATGTATCCCGCCCCATCGTGACGGTGCACGAAGCGTCTTTGCAGCAATGACGCGGTGCGGAAGGATCATGCGTAAAAGAATCACCACATGGTATTCTTGAATTTGCCTTGGTGTTGGGATATATGATGTATCCCGCCCCATCGTGACGGTGCACGCAGTGCACCAAAGGATTTGCAGCAAGAAAACGCCACGCACCAAAGTAGGGTGCGTTGTACGCACCACCACCCCGCGCACACCACCCCGCGCACACCACCCCGCGCACACCACCCCGCGCACACCACCCCATACAAACCACCCCACAGGGCTTTGCCTGGCCGGTGTTTGGGGCTAAAATGGGGCCTTTTTGTCAGCCGGAACCTTGACTGGTTCATGAATCACACATTTACTGGAGAGTAATCATGGCAATTGAACGCACTTTCTCTATCATTAAGCCGGATGCGGTCGCCAAGAACGTCATCGGCGAGATCGTCTCACGGTTCGAGAAAAACGGGCTGCGGGTCATCGCGTCGAAGATGCTGCACCTGACCAAGGAGCAGGCTGGTGGCTTTTACGCGGTCCACAAAGACCGGCCCTTCTACAACGACCTGGTCGAGTTTATGACTTCCGGCCCGGTGGTGGTGCAGGTGCTGGAGGGGGAAAACGCGATTGCCAGGAACCGTGAATTGATGGGGGCGACCAACCCGGCTGAAGCGGCACCGGGCACAATCCGCGCGGACTTCGCCAAGACCGTCGATGAGAACGCGGTGCATGGCTCGGACGGACCGGACACCGCGAAAGAGGAAATCGCGTTCTTTTTTACCGAACAGGAGATATGCCCGCGTACACGCTGAGCCGATGACCGATGATGACTGATGATAAAACCAATCTGCTGGGGCTGACCCGGCCCATGTTCGACCGTTTTTTCGCGGCGCTGGGCGAGAAGTCCTACCGCACCTCCCAGGTGATGAAATGGATTTATCATCATGGCGTGATCGACTTCGCCGCGATGACCAACCTCAGTAACGCGTTGCGCGCGAAGCTTGCCGCGATCGCCGAGATCCGCCTGCCGGAACTGGTCACGGCGCAGCCGTCGGCCGACGGCACGATCAAGTGGCTGCTGCGCCTGGCGGACGGCAACTGTATCGAAACGGTATTTATACCGGAAACCGACCGCGGCACACTGTGTGTGTCCAGCCAGGTCGGTTGTGTACTGAACTGTACCTTCTGCTCCACGGCGACCCAGGGCTACAGCCGCGACCTGACCGTGGCCGAGATTACCGGCCAGATCCTGTTTGCGGCACGCACGCTCGGCATCCCGAAGAACCGCGGCCACCGGGTGGTGACCAATATCGTGCTGATGGGCATGGGCGAGCCGCTGCTGAATTTCGACAATGTCACCGCGGCGATCGAAGTGATGCTCGACGACTTTGCATTCGGCATCTCCAGGCGGCGGGTGACCTTGAGCACCGCCGGGCTGGTGCCGGCGATCGACAGGCTGCGTGAGACCGTCCCGGTCAGCCTCGCGGTCTCGCTGCATGCGCCGAACGACGCACTGCGCGACCGGCTGGTGCCGTTGAACCGCAAGTACCCGATCGACAAATTGTTGTCGGCCTGCCGCCGCTATGTTGCTGAAAACCCTCACAAACGTATCACGATGGAATATGTTATGTTGAAAGATATCAACGACTTGGACAGCCATGCGCAGCAGCTGGCACAAGTCTTGAAGGAGGTTCCATCGAAGATCAACCTGATTCCGTTCAACCCTTTTCCCGGGGCGGAATACCAGTGCTCGAGTAACACCCGGATCCGGCGCTTCCAGGACAGGCTGATGCAACTCGGCTGTCCGACGATGATCAGGAAGACGCGTGGCGAGGATGTGGCGGCGGCCTGCGGGCAGCTCGTCGGGCGAGTACAGGACCGTACGCGGCGCCAGCAACGCTGGAAAAACCTGGTGCACGACGGGAAATAGCAGGCATTGTTTTTACGGTGGAATAACTGTATGATTTACGTGAGGAATATACTATTATTGGGGATAGGACTGATCGTCCTCACCGGTTGCGGTAACTATCGAGTCAAAGTCGTCAAAAAAAAGGAACCACCGAAGAATCAGCGGCAACCGGTTGCAAAGGTCAAAAAGGTCGACCTGAAGAAGTCTTCGATGTTCAATGCACGGCTGTGTGCGGCCTACATCAGGAAGAAGTCTTACCAGGTTGCGATGTACAAGTGCAACAAGGCGCTCAAGCACGATCCGAAGAACGCGGTTGCACACAAGTGGAAAGCAGTGCTGCACCAGCAGCTGGGCCAGCCCGAACTGGCACGAAAGTATTACCAGGCGGCGATACGCCTGGCCCCGGACGATGCCGGCGCGCGTAACAATTTCGGCGCGTTTCTGTGTCAGCAGAAGCAGTACCGGCAGTCCGAGAAACAGTTTCTGCGGGCCGCAAGTAATCCATTGTACGGCTCGCGTGCGTTTGCCTACGTCAATGCCGGTGTCTGTATGCAGAGTGCGGGCGACCGTGACAAGGCAGAAAAATATTTTCGCCTGGCATTGAGCCTGGATCGAAACAATGCGCATGCATTGATCCGGCTGGCGGCACTGCAGCTCGATGCAGGCAAGGTCGAATCGGCCTACCGGCTGATGCAGCGCTGGTCTGCGTCGAACCGGCAGAACTCGGAATCCTTGTGGCTCAATATCCGGATCGCAAGGCTGCGGGGCGATGTCAACCGGGCCTCGAGCCTGGGGCTGCTGCTGGTAAACAAGTACCCGGAATCGACTGAAGCAAAGCGATACCGGCGCAGAAACAACTGAGGCACAGCGCGCAGCAAAGGGGTTCTTTCGCGGGAGCTTGCGGGAGGACGGCGGGAGTATAACAGACAACTATCACTGGATCGCTATGGACGACGCATTTAACGGTTTTGACAGTTCAATCATTCAGGGGCCGATGCCGGGCGAGGTCTTGCGTGAAGCAAGGCGCTCGCGGGATCTGTCGATGCAGTATATCGCCAAGGAGCTGCGCCTGAGTGTCGCCACGATCGATGCGCTGGAGAACGACGATTACCGTAACCTGCCTTCGTCGGCGTTCGTGCAGGGCTATATCCGTAACTATGCCGCGCTGCTCGGCCTGGAGTCGGAACCGCTGATCGCGCAGTACGTGGTGCTGCGGGACGAACAGCAGGCGGCGATGCCCAAACGCAAACTGATGCGGGCCAGGAAGCGGGCGGTAAAACACGCGCTGCCGATTCGTAACCTGAGTTATATGTTCAGCCTCGGGTTGATCGTGATCCTGTTGACGTTTATCTACAACTCCTCGAAGACGGCGAAGCAGGCCCCGGCAGACAGTGTCAACAAGCGGGTGGCCGCGAAAACGACCAGCCGGAAACCGGCGAGTGTCGATGATTTCGTCTACGTCGGTGCGTTCAAGAACGGTACGCTGGCACAACCCAAAACCAAGCCCGGGCTGGTAGCGGCGGTCAGCAGCCGCCGGCTGTTCGCGCAGAGCGATCTCGATACGCTGTCGATCGAGTTCAACAAGTCCTCGTTCGTCGTGGTCACCGATGCGAACAACAAGCAGCTGCTGCGTGAAAACGGTCAGCGCGGCTACCGTGCAAAGGTCACCGGCAAGGCACCGTTCAAGGTCCGGCTGGCCGATCCGCGTAACGTGGTCGTGATCCTCAACGGCAAAGTGTTCAAGCACCTGCGCAAGACCAGAAAAGGCAAGTGGAAACGCACGATCATTGTCAGGAAAAACCGTAAAAAACCTTAGTGGTGGTGCGTACGACGCACCCTACTTTGGTGCATGATATTTTCTTGCTGTAAATCCTTTGGTGTGCTGCGCACACCGTCACGACGAGGTAGGGTGCGTTGTACGCACCAACACCAAGGCAAATCAAATCAAATCGTACCGTGCCTGTGCGCTCCTCGGTGGTGAGAAATGCGGGCTAGCCACCCATTCCCCCTATCAATTTGTGTCTTTCCCGATTAAAATACCCTGGGTTTAACGACTGGACTCAGGGTTAAAGTTTGGCTAACAAAACAATAAAAGAAGTACGCGGCATGCACCCGATCCTGCCGGACAGGACCTTTGCCTGGCAGGCACTCGAAGACACCTTACGCAGCTTGTTGCAGCACAGCGGTTACGCCGAGATCCGGCTGGCTTTTCTCGAACATACCGAACTGTTCAAACGCTCGATCGGCGAGGTCACCGATATCGTCGAGAAAGAGATGTACACCTTCAAGACTGCAAGCGGCACCAGCCTGACATTGCGCCCGGAAGGCACCGCCGGTTGTGTGCGCGCGGCGATCGACCAGGGCCTGCTTTACAACCAGCAGCAGCGCCTGTGGTACCTGGGCCCGATGTTCCGGCATGAAAAGCCGCAGGCCGGCCGTTACCGCCAGTTCTACCAGGTCGGTGTCGAAGCGTTCGGTTTTCCCGGCGTCGACATCGAGCTCGAACACCTGCTGCTGGTGTCGCGGCTGTGGTCACGGCTGGGCTTGGAGAACATCCGCCTCGAGATCAACACACTCGGCAGCGCCGAGGAACGCGCGGCCTACCGCCAGGTGCTGGTGGACTACCTGCGTCAGCACGAGTCCGAACTCGATGAAGACAGCCGGCGCCGGCTGGACAGCAACCCGATGCGCATACTCGACAGCAAGAACCCGGCGATGCAGGAGCTGCTGGCACAGGCCCCGAAGCTGATGGATCACCTTGGCGGGGAATCGGCCGGCCGCTTCGAACGCCTGTTACAGTTGCTGCAGGAAATGGAGATTCCCTGCAGTGTCAACCCGCGCCTGGTGCGCGGGCTGGATTACTATTGCCATACCGTGTACGAATGGGTCACCGACGACCTGGGCGCGCAGAGCGCGGTCTGTGCCGGCGGGCGTTTCGACGGCCTGATCGAACAGCTCGGCGGACGGCCGAACAGCGCGACCGGGTTTGCGATCGGTATCGACCGCTTGATGCTGTTGCTGGAAAAACAGCAGCGGCTGGCGCCACGGCCATTGCCGGATGTCTACATGGTGCTGCTCGGCGAACGTGCCGAGGCGGCCGGGTTCGCGCTGGCGGAACGGCTCAGGGACCAGCTGCCCGGGCTCAACCTGGTGGTCAACTGCGGCGGCGGCAGCATGAAGTCACAGATCAAGCGCGCCGACAAGAGCGGTGCGGCGCTGGCGGTGCTGCTTGGGGGCGACGAGGTCGAAAGCGGCGAAGTGAGTATAAAATACTTGCGGGAAGAGGGTAAACAGATCAAAATTGCACAGGCTGAGCTGCCCGGGCTGCTGCGCGACCGGCTCGATACCAAGACATGAGGTAAATACGTGGATCCATATGTTTCAGATGAAGAACGCTGGGAGGCGGTCAAGCGCTGGTGGAAGGAAAACGGCACGACGATCGTGACCGGGCTGCTGGTCGGGCTGTTGCTGATCGTCGGCTGGCGGGCCTGGACCGGCTACCGCCAGGACAAGATCGAAAACGCGACACTCAGGTACGAGCAGCTGCTGCTGGGCTTGTCGCAGAAACGCACCAAGAAAAACATCAAAGAAGTCGAAAAAGCCTCGCGTTCACTGATCCAGGATTACCTCGGTTCGCCCTACGCCGTCGACGGTGCGTTGCTGCTGGCCAAGCTGAAGGTCGAGACCGGTGCGCTGAAAGAGGCGATCAGCCAGCTGCGCTGGGTGCTCAAGAACACGGACGAGGATTCTTATAAAAATCACCTGGCCAGGCTGCGCCTGGCCAGGCTGTTGAGAGACGAGGGCAAACTGGGTGAAGCGCTTGCAACACTGAAGGTCGACGACCAAGGAACCTATGCCGTCTACTACCAATACGTTCAAGGTACCATCTATGAACGCCAGAAGAAGTGCGAACAGGCACAGGCCGCGTACAAGGGTTCGATCAAGGGACTGGTCACCACCGGGTCAGCGAAAGACCGCCCGGACGAGTGGATCAACCAGCAGAAGTTCAAGCAGCTTATCGAACATAAACTGGAAAACGTAACCAATTGTTGAAAACGATGATGACAAAGACAAGTAACCCCGGTCTGCGGACCTGCCGTACCCTGGTGCTGATCCTCGTGCTGTCTGCCACGGCAGGCTGCGGTAAGATGTTCCGCGGCAAGGACAACGCCGATCCGCCGGCGAAGCTGACCGAGTTCACACCGGAGATCAAGATTACCCGGGTCTGGGAGCGCGATACCGGTGCCGGTACCGGCAAACTGACCCTGCGCCTGAAACCCTATATCTACAACAAGTGGGTCTATACCGCAGACTACAAGGGCAGGTTGACCGCACTGGACCTGAAGAAGGGCAGCGTACGCTGGCAGGTCAGCACCAAAAAGAAAATCGCCAGCGGGCCGATCGCCAACCACAAGGTCGTGGTCGTCGGCACCAGTGACGGCGAGGTGATCGCCTACAGCGCAAAGAACGGCAAACAGATCTGGAACGCGCCGGCCACCAGTGAAGTACTGGCGAGCCCGGTGATTTCCGGGTTCGTGGTCATCGCCCGCGCGATCGACGGCCAGATCGTCGGTCTCGATTTGATGACCGGCAAACGGCTGTGGATCTACGGCAAACCGGCGCCGATCCTGACCGTGCGCGGCAACAGCGCGCCGGTGGTGTCGTTCGACAACGTGTTTGTCGGTTTCGACACCGGCAAGATCGTCAACCTGCTGGCCAAGAACGGCGCGGTCGCCTGGGAGAAGACCATCGCGATGATGAGCGGCCGGACCGAGCTCGACCGGTTGGTGGATATCGACTCCGATCCATTGATCTATGAAAACACCCTGTATGTCTCGGCCTTCCAGCGCCAGCTGGTGGCGATCGACCTGAAGTCGGCCGAGTACCGCTGGAACCGCAAGATTTCTTCGTTCAAGACCATGGCCGCCGATGCCAGGCGGCTGTATGTGACCGATGCCAACAGCCATGTCTGGGCATTCGACCGCAAGACCGGCACGCCGTTGTGGAAGCAGGACAAGCTGACCAACCGCTCGGTCACCGGCCCGGCGATCGTCGGCGACTATATCGTGGTCGCCGACTACAAGGGCTACCTGCACTGGCTGTCGAAAAAGGACGGGCATTTCGTCGCGCGCGTGCGCGGTGACAGCAAGGGTTACCTCGAGGCGCCGGTGTCGCTCGGCAGCATGATCGTGGTGATGGGGCGCGGCGGGGAACTGGCGATGTACCGTCTCGGCGGCAAGGCCGCGGTCCGGAAAAAGAAAAAGAACAAAAGCCCCAAGAAGAAAGCGAAAAAGAAATAACAGGCCTGGCGATGATCCCCACCATTGCGTTGATCGGCCGGCCCAACGTCGGCAAGTCGACCCTGTTCAACCACCTGACCCGCAGCCGTGACGCGTTGGTTGCCGACTATCCGGGCCTGACCCGCGACCGCAAGTACGGCCTCGGCCATCTCGACGCACAGTCTTATATCGTGATCGATACCGGCGGCCTGGCCAGCGAGGCCGAAGGGGTCGACGAGCTGGCGAGGCAGCAGTCACTGAAGGCGATCGAGGAAGCTGATTGTGTCTTTTTCCTGGTCGATGGCCGCGCCGGGTTGAACGCCGATGACAGCGCGATCGCCGCACAGCTTCGGCGCCAGTCCAAGCCGGTCTACCTGCTGGTCAACAAGACCGATGGCCTGAACCCGGAGATCGCCTGCACCGAATTCTATGAACTGGCACTGGGTGAGCCCTGGGCGGTGTCGGCCACCCAGGGCCGCAATCTCAACGCACTGCTGCGGCAGGCACTGGCCTCGGTCACAGGCAGTGCGGAGCCGGCCCCGGCACAGGAGGCCGGGCACATCGCGATCGCGGTGATCGGCCGGCCCAACGTCGGCAAGTCGACACTGATCAACCGCATCCTTGGTGAGGAGCGCCTGGTGGCCTATGACCAGCCCGGCACTACGCGCGATACCGTCGAGGTGCCGTTTTCGGTCCAGGGCCGGGACTACCTGCTGATCGACACCGCCGGGGTCAGGCGTAAGAGCCGGACCCGGGAAGCAGTCGAGAAGTTCAGCGTGCTCAAGGCGATCAAGGCGATCGAACATGCACAGGTTGCGATCCTGGTGATCGACGCACGCGAGGGAATCACCGACCAGGACCTGGTGCTGCTCAGCTATGTACTCGATGCCGGGCGCGCGCTGCTGATCGCGTTCAACAAGTGGGACGGGCTGGAAACCGGGCAGCGTGAACAGGTCAAGAGCGAGATCCAGCGCCGGCTGGGTTTTGTCGACTATGCCGAGATGCACTTTATTTCTGCGCTGCACGGCACCGGGGTCGGCCACCTGCTGGGTGCGGTCGACAAGGCCTACGAGGCAGCGATGGCGGACCTGAAAACCAGCCAGCTGACCGACCTGCTGGCACATGCAGTCAACGCGCACCCGCCGCCGCTGGTGCGTGGCCGGCGCATCAAGCTGCGCTATGCGCACCAGGGTGGCAAGAACCCGCCGTTGATCGTCGTGCACGGCAACCAGGTCCATGCGGTGCCGGCGGCCTATACCCGCTACCTGGTCAACACCTTCCGCAAAAAACTGCGCCTGCGCGGCACCCCGCTGCGGATCGAGTACCGCTCCGGCGAAAATCCGTACAAAGACCGCAAAAACAAGCTGACCGGACGCCAGGTCACGCGCCGGAAACGCCTGATGAAATGGGTAAAACGGAATAAAAACAAGAACTAATGCCATATACCTGCAGCAAGTCGTGAATCGATAAAAAAGATGCTTTTTTACGTATAATCTGGTTTAATGTGAACTCGACCCTGTTGAGTGTTTTGTCAATAAAATAGCCATCGTGTGACACAGGTCTAAGTTTATTTGCAGTTGTACAACTATTCTTAACTTAACTGGCATTTTGAACAAAATACTGGCACAATAGGCCAAAACAGGGCCGGCACAGGCTGGAGAGCAGGCGCGTGCCGGTGATTTATAAAAAAAACGGCTCAATAACAATAATTTACATAACTTTGGTGATTGACGGGCAGGCTGTTGGGCCTGCGAGGCAGAGAGGGTAAGCGGCTGATGCGGTATTCCGAGCATTTCGAGGATCAGGAACTGTCGTTCAATGACGTAGCCAAGGTCTGGCGCGGTATTCTGATTCAAACGGTCGTGTTTATCGCGCTGTTCGTGTTCCTGGGCCAGATCAACTATTTCACCAACACCTATCCCGAATACGGGATCTATACCTTCTATATCGGCCTGGTGTCGATTCTGCCCTCGCTGTTCGTCCTGTTACGTTATTTCAGTCTGAAACGCCTGATCCGCCGCAGTTTCCGCCGGATCGACCGCCGTTTCGTGCTGCTTGGCGAGGATGCGAAGAAACTGCAGCGATGCCTGACCGCCGGGTTTATCCTGGCCGACATCACGCTGCTGACCGGAGTCGCCCACCTGGTGATAACCGGTAACCTGGTCGAGACCGCCTACCTGTGGGCGTCGGCGCTGCTGTTGTGCGTGCTGTACAAGCCCTGTGTCAGGTATATCAACTGCGGTTCTACTGCAAAGGCCAAAGCGGCCAGTGCCGCCGCAACAAACCAGGCCGCCCCGAAAACCGCCCGCCGGCAGCCAATGCCGGTCCGCCAGCCGGCAGCCGTACAACGGCCTGCAGGCAGCAGAACCGCGCCGAAGCGCCGGCGCAGGCTCGAAGCCGAGGCCGGCTGAGCCGTCACTTCGCTTTCAGTTCTATTCTTCTTTTCGCCTTGCCCGGGTTTTTGCCTTGCTTGGGCCGTTGATCGCTTCCAGCTGTAACACCTTGCTGCCAAGGACACTGCGTGCCGGGTAGGTGGGGTAGGTCTGTTTGAAGCGGCGGTACTCCGCCTTGGCCAGGCCGGTCTTGTGATTCTGATACAGCTTGTCGATATGCTCGAGCCAGGCTTTCGGGGTCTGGTGTGTGACGTGTTCGAGTGTTTTATGATCGATTTTCCCGGTGTCCGTGAGTGTGCTGGTGCTTTTGACCGGCAGGGTCTGCTTGGGGACTTCGGTGGTGGCCGTGTCGGCCGGGACCGGCTTCTTGCCTGCCATGTCTGCCGCCGGCCTCAGGCCGGTCGAAGTTGACGGGTCCGGTACGATCAGCATATAGACGGCGATCGCCATCAGCGTGATCATCGCAAACGAGCTGACAGGCGTCAGCCAGTCACTGTCCAGGAACCGGGCAAGCCAGCCCTTGCGTTTGCCGCGCTCATCGGCGACCGCGGCCTTGGCGGCCGCCAGGATCGCGCGGTCCAGTGAAGCCGGCGGTTGCAGTTCCTTGCCCTGTTGGTAGCGCTTCGACAGTTCGCTGTCGCCTTGCAGGTATTCCTCGAGTTCCTGGTCCCGGTTCATAGGTCACCTCGCAGTGCGGCTTTCAATTTCGACACGGCATAGCGCAGGCGGCTCTTTGCAGTCTCGACATTGACCCCGGTGATGTTGGCGATTTCTTCGAGTTTCAGCCCGGATTCCTCGCGCAGCAGAAACGCTTCGCGCTGGGCTTCCGGCAGCAGCGCCACCAGGCTGTCCAGCTGTTCGCGCTGCTGGTGTTTATCATAGAGTACCGCGGGGTTTTCTGCGCGCTGGTCGGCAATGGCATCCAGGTCCGGGCAGTCCTCGTCATCGAACGAGACCGGGATACCCTTGTTCTGTTTGCGGTAATGATCGATCAGCTTGTTGTGCGCCAGGCGGTACAGGTAGGTGGTGAATTTCGCCTGCACGGTATAGCGGGCACGGGCGCGGATCAGGTTCATCCAGATGTCCTGAAACAGTTCTTCCGCAATCGCGGCATTTCTGCATTGACGGTATAGATATCGATATAAACCACCTTTATGACGGGTATAAAGAATCTCAAATGCCTTGGTATCACCGTCTGCATAACGCAGCATCAAGTTTTCGTCGGTTTTTTCCATACAGCGCAACAGGGTAATAAAAGACGAGTAAAAAGGGAAGAATAAGCGCGCATTAATTAATAGGAAAAATGGACTGTTTCCCGGTAAGGGCCGGCGTACGCCGCAGTTGGATGAAAGTGTCATGATCAATTCAGTTCTCCGAGCCTGCCTTTACTAACGCCTGCGTGCCGCCGAAAGGTCTAAACCGCCTCACTTGCGGGCTGCCGGGTCA
>JALUUZ010000248.1 GCA_027021095.1 Gammaproteobacteria bacterium | reverse complement strand
GGCCTTGCCGAACTCGCGCCGCAACAAGTAGAACCCGGTCAGCACCAAACCTGTCGCCGCGGTCGCCACCGACATCAATATCGCCGAGTGCACCCGGTCGTCATAGATAAAATGCAGCACCAGGCCGAACAACCCGACCGGTACGGTTCCCCATAATACCGCCCAGAACAGCGGACTTTCACCCACCGGTCGCGCGGCCGCAAGGGAATGCTTCCAGTCCATGCTGATGGCAAACAGGTCACGGCGGAAATACCAGATCACGGCGATCAGGCTGCCAAAATGCACCGCTGTATCGAAAGAGACATTCTGCACCTTCTGTCCCATCACGGCCGGCGCCAGAATCAGGTGCCCTGAACTCGACACCGGAAGGAACTCGGTAAAACCTTGTACGACTGCCAGATAAATCGCCTGTGTCACTTCCAGACTGTCAATCAACATGCTTTTCAATCACCTTTTTATTACTTAGTTATTATCGCCTTGTCAGCACCGTGCAATGCCGAACGCTCTCTGCACCGCACCCTTGCTCCGTCTCGCTACGAACGGTGGTGAGAAATGCGGGCTAGGCTCCAGACCAAATTATAACCGGTGAACCAGGTTTAGCACTGAAAACCCCACTAAATCCTGTGTCATCGCTTTGCTCAACGCCAGCACCTTGAAACGCTCCCCCATTTCACCTGGCAAAGTCAGCCACTTGACCTGTTGAGACAGCTTCGCAAACGCCACAGGATCATTCAACAAGCCGGGATCGATCAATGCCTCCAATCCGCATCCTAACAAAAACTGCGCCTGCGGGGTAAACCCGGCGACGCTCAGGCCGGCGTCGACTGCCGCACTGGCAACCCGGGTGAAATCCACATCACTGGTAATATCCTGCAGCCCCGCCAGCAGAAACGGATCCTGGTGAGCACGGTGGCGGTAGTGGCACTTCAAGGTCCCTGTGCTTCTCTGCGGGTGGTAGTATTCCTGCGCCGCGTAACCATAGTCAATGATCAACAGCAATCCCCGGCCCAGCCTTTGGGCAAGATCCTCGATCCACGGACCCACCCAAAAATTGATCTCCGAGGTATAACCATGCGCAAAGCGGGTTTGCAGCCGGGCCTCCAGCTTACGCACCTGCTCTTCGAGTTCGGCCGGCGCCGGGCGCCGGCTCCAATCAAATTGTATCGTATCAGGCCTGCCGCTTTCAGACGCTGCTGTTTTGACACACAGTTGCTGTACCTGCCCGGCATCGATACGGAACCGTTCGACCGCCATCGCATCCAGTACTTCGTTCGCGATCACCATGCCGTCAAACCGTTCCGGCAGCCGTGTCAGCCACCGCACCTTCGACTGCAGATGAGGAATCTCCCGGGCAATGCGCTGCTGCTGCCGCTGTTGCAGCTCAGGACTGACTTCCATCAGCAGGTAAGAAGCGGGCAGACGATCGTGCTGTTCCAAGTGCTTCAACACCGCCACGCACAAAGCTCCGGTCCCGGGACCGAACTCGAGAATCAGCGGCTCCTCGTGTTGTGCCTGTGCCGGTTCGTCGAGCGCCTGCAGCACCTGTATCGCCTGGTTGGCGATACACTGGCCGAACAGCGGTGAGATTTCCGGTGCGGTGACAAAATCCCCACCCTCGCCGAACTTCCTTGCGCCGGACACATAATAGCCATGCCCAGGCATATAGAGCACGGCGTGCATGAATTCAGCAAATGAGATTATCCCACCTGCCTGGCGGATACGTTCGGCCACCGCCTGGAGCAGGCGGTTGTGTACTTCCAGTGCTGCAGGCTCCGGCACCAGTTCCTGGTCCAGTCCCGCCGCCGCCAAGGCTTGCTTTACCGCTGCAGTTTGTCTAGTGTAATGCTCACTCATCAGCTGTTTTACTTTTACTTACTCGACAGTGTGTACACGGAATCCAGACCTATGCCAGACCAGCAACCAAGCCTGAAAGACCAGGTAGTGATGATCACCGGCGCGGCCCAGCGCGTGGGTGCCGAAATCGCCCGCACATTGCATGCCCAGGGCGCCAATATCCTGATCCATTATCGTTCAAGTCTGGAAGCAGCGAAAGCACTGCAACAGGAGTTGCTTGAGCAGCGCAAAGATTCCGCACACCTGGTACAGGCCGACCTGGGCAGACCGGATCACCTGGACAAGCTGGCCGGTGAAGCCGTTGAAAAATGGCAGCGGCTGGATGCCCTGGTCAACAACGCATCGACTTTCTACCCGACCCCGGTCGGCAGCATCAGCATGCAACAGTGGGATGAACTGCTGGATTCAAACCTCAAAGGCCCGTTGTTTCTATGCCAGAAGCTGATACCACCGTTACGCAAACAACACGGCTGTATCGTCAACATCGTCGATATTCATGCCGAAAGACCGCTGAAAAATCATTCAGTCTACTGTATCGCCAAGGCAGGCCTGGCGATGCTGACCAAATCACTGGCGCGCGAGCTGGGACCGGATATCCGTGTCAACGCCGTCGCTCCCGGGGCGATCCTGTGGCCGCAACCCGAGCCGGGCCAGGCGACCAA
>JALUUZ010000247.1 GCA_027021095.1 Gammaproteobacteria bacterium | reverse complement strand
CCTGGACGACATCGTTACCGGGTATCGCCTGCTCGCTCCTGCTGCTGGCCGCCGAACCCCCGACAGCACAGACCACACAGCAAACACTACCGATGACACAGCCTCAACAAAACAAGGACACCGGCCAACATAAACTGTCGCACAGGCTGCGCGGCTTGTTCGTCTCGACCAGGATCAAGCCCGACGAACAGGTGATTTTCTTTCCGTCGCTCGCACACCAGAGCCGTGACGGCAGGTACTGGCTGATCGACATACACGGCTGGATCTTTGAAAACACCTACCTGTCTGAGCACGGCGCCCGACTGCTTGAAAAAAAAGTCCCCGGCCTCAGGCGCCTGGCACAGGAGATCCGGCTGCACCGGCAACGCTTCCAACGGCGCGCGAAATGGTTCTTTGTCGATAACCAGCGTTACAAACGCCTGTCGATTCTGCTGCAGGGCAAAACCTATGCACTGGAAAAATCTTCGGCCAACGGCCACTTCCATGGCCGGATCAAGATCCCGCTCACCGAGACGGCAGGCTGGCCGCTGCACGCCGGGCAGCGTATTGAATTCCGCGCCGTGACCACGCCAGGCGACAAGCGCCGTTTCAGTGGCTGGATTCATTTCATCGGCCCGGAAGGAATCAGCGTGATTTCTGATATCGACGACACCATCAAGCACAGCCAGGTCCACGACAAGACCAAGCTGTTGCGAAACACCTTTCTGCTGCCGTACCAAGCCGTTCCCGGCATGGCCGACAGCTACCGGCGCTGGGCCAGGCAGCCGAATACGGCTTTTCACTACCTGACCGCGAGTCCATGGCAGCTCTACCGGCCCCTGCACGACTTTCTGCAACAGCACGGCTTTCCTGCCGGCTCGATGCAGATGAAGTATTTCCGGATCAAGGACCGCAGCGTGATCAACCTGCTGAAAAAATCGGTCCACTACAAGACTGCGCATATCCTTTCACTGATCAAACGCTACCCCCGCCGCAGGTTTATCCTGGTCGGCGACTCGGGGGAACAGGACCTAGCCCGCATTTCTCACCACCCTTCTACTGCGACGGTGCAATGGCACGCCCTGGCTGGCTTTCGCTCGGTCGGCGTGCTCGACATAGTGTCGACTATGCCTGCGCGCTCCTCGGTCGCGAAAGCCACCCATGCCGCACCCTTGCCCCGTCTCGCGACGAACGGTGCTGAGAAATGCGGGCTAGCGATCTACTCCAGCATCGCAAAACGTTTTCCCGGCAGCGTCAAGGCAATCTACATTCGCGACACCGGCCACTATACCCTAAAGCCGCCGCCTCGGCGCCGCCTGGTCAACCATCGCGTCAATGGCACTCCGGTGATCATCTTCGACACCCACGACAAACCGGCCAGGCTCTGAGCACCGCGCACAGCGAACCCGCAAAAGGAGACGGTCTGGATAAATTGCGCGGCCGAGGAGCGCGCAGGCAAGGGGCGCACCAATAATGGATAATGACATGGTACGGAAGAATCGTGTGTGGAAGAATAACCGCGTGATACGATTCAATTTGCCTTAAAAAACGACTTAACACGATGAATAAACGGGAATTTTCACACGCGTCGCAAACGGCAGACATGCACGCCGTTTTCACGGTACAATAACACCATGGCAATCGCACAGGAAAACATTACCGGGCTGGTGCTCGCCGGCGGGCGGGCCTCGCGTATGCATGGCGAGGACAAAGGACTGCTGAGACTGCACGACAAACCGATGATCGAGTACACGCTCGACGTGCTGGCACCGCAAACCAGCCAGCTGCTGATCAGCGCCAACCGCAACCTGGACCGTTACAGCCGCTTCGGCCATCCAGTGATCACCGATAACGACCACGGCACGCCGGCAGACTTTCGCGGGCCGCTGGCCGGAATACTCGCCGCGCTGAAGCAGTGCCCGACCTCCTACCTGGTAGTGACCCCTTGCGATACCCCGCTGCTCGATCCACACTATGTCGAGCGCCTGAACGAGGCGCTGAGCAAGGAAGAGGCGCGCGCTGCGGTGGCGTTCAGCGGCACACGTATCCAGCCGTTGCTGTGCATGCTGTCGAAAACACTGGTCAACTCGCTGGACCATGCGTTCAACAAGGGGCTGCGTAAAGTGGAAACCTGGATGCAGAGCATCCACCCCGCAGCCGCCCGGTTCGACGCGCAGCACGACATGTTTCTCAATATCAACACCCCCGATGAGCTGCAGCGTGTCGAAACGCTGTTGACCGAAACAAAGCCGCTGGAGGCGACGGGTGACCGCTGATGCCGTGCCCCGCATTCCGCTGCTCGGGTTCGTCGGCTACAGCGGGGCCGGGAAAACCACGCTGCTGCAGAAGGTGATTACACTGCTCACCCGCGCTGGTGTACGGGTCGGGCTGGTCAAGCATGCACATCATGAGTTCGATATCGACTACCCGGGCAAGGACAGCTATGTGCTGCGCAAGGCAGGCGCGGTACAGGTCATGGTCGCCTCGGCGGCACGCGAAGCGCTGATTACTGAAGAAACACGGCAGCCTGCACCGGACCCCGACCTGTTTCGGCTGGTTCAACGTATGGATACCGACAGGCTCGACTTGCTGCTGGTCGAAGGTTTCAAACACGAATGCTTCGACAAGATCGAGGTCTGCCGCGCTGCGAACAAAAAACCCTTTCTCTATCCTGAAGACCGGCATATCATTGCACTGGTCACCGACCGCAGCTTGTCTCAACCGCCGCCGGTGCCGGTCTTCGGTCTCGATCAGGCCGAACGGATCGTGAGATTTATCATCGAGCGTTGCGGGCTGCATGCGCGCACCCTGGACAACGCGACACAAACAACCTAATTTCAATCACCAGCCACGGATTTGAATACACTGCTATGACTGATTCCCTGTTACACGATTCTTCCGCCTGTGACCAGGCTGCCGGTCTGCTTGGTGTCGATCAAGCCAGAGAGAAACTGCTCGACTACATCGACCCGATCACCGAAATCGAATATCTGCCGATCAAGGACGCACTGCAGCGCATCGTTGCCACACCGGTGCATTCGGCGATTGCGATTCCGCCGTTCGCCAACTCGGCGATGGATGGTTATGCGATCCGGCATGCCGACCTGCAGGCGGAACAGGACACGGTACTCGAACTGGTCGGCGACTCCTTTGCCGGTGCTCCATACACCGGCCGAGTACGCACTGGCGAATGTGTCCGTATCATGACCGGCGCACCGCTGCCCGAAGACTGTGACACGGTGATCATGCAGGAGCAGGTCCAGCGCGATGGCAGGCGGATCCGCATCCCGGGCCGCGCCTGCGCCGGACAAAACGTGCGTCTGCCCGGTGAAGACATCGAGCCGGGTACCGAAGTATTACAGCCCGGCAAGCAGCTCCAGGCTGCCGATCTCGGTGTGCTCGCCTCGATCGGTCAGGCCGAGATCGGCGTCTACCGCCGGATCCGGGTCGCATTTTTCTCGACCGGCGACGAGCTGTGCAGCGTTGGCACACCACTGGCTTTCGGCCAGATCTACGACAGCAACCGCTACCTGCTGCAGGGCATGTTGACCCAGCCCGCGATCGATGCAATCGACATGGGTGTGATTCCAGACCAGCGTGAAGCCGTCGAACAGGCATTCACTGACGCAGCGCGTATCAGTGACGTGGTGATCACCAGCGGCGGCGTCTCGGTCGGCGAAGCCGACTACGTCAAGGACACGCTGGAAAAAATCGGTGAAGTCAATTTCTGGAAGGTCGCGATGAAACCTGGCAAACCGATGGCCATCGGCAGGATCGGCGATTGTTATTTCCTGGGCCTGCCAGGCAACCCGGTCTCGACCATGGCCACCTTCTACCAGTTTGCACTGCCTGCGTTGAAAAAACTGACGGGACAGACCCGGACCCAGCCGTTGATCGTCAGCGCACGCTGCCTGCAGGCACTGAAAAAAACGCCTGGCAGGGCCGAGTTTCAACGCGGCCTGCTTACACGCAACGACGATGGTGTACTCGAGGTGGCAGCGGCAGGCGCCCAGGGTTCACATATCCTTACCTCGATGAGCAAGGCAAACTGCTTTATCCTGCTCAGCGCCGAAAGCGCCGGTGTCGATGCGGGAGACCAGGTTGACGTCCAACCCTTTTACGGACTGTTCTGACCAGGGCGTGATCCTGGCAACCCTCTCCACGAGGCCAGGCACCAGGCATCCTCAGCCCGCATCCTTGTCGCGCTGTATCTCCTGCTGTATCTGGTTGATATCGAGCAGCCCGGCTTTCTCGACCAGGAGCAGCAGCTCGTCCTTGCTCAAGGCCTGGCTGAAACGGCCGATGATGATCTGTTCACGGAAAACCAGCAGTGTCGGGATACTGCGGATGTTGAAATGTGAAGCCAGTTCCGACTCCTGTTCAGAGTTCACCCTGGCGAAGACCACGTCCGTAAACATTCCTGCGACCTCTTCGAACACCGGTGCGAAACCCTTGCATGGAGCACACCAGTCGGCCCAGAAATCAACGATGACAAACGCATTCTGCTGGACTACTGTATCGAAATTATCAGCTGTCAGATCAATAACGGACATGGTGGTTACCGGCAAGAATCAACCTTCTCACCACAAACCTTAGTTAAAAATGGTATGGATGCAATAGCAAACGGGCTCTGCTCGCGCCGGCGCCGGCATGCCATGACCGGAACCTGTCTCAACCCGGGAACCTCCAGCCGCTTCAGAGGTTCCCGCAGCCCAAAAAGCGCTGTCAAGGCCGTCGATTCTGCGATCAGGACAGGGCAGCAAAGATCTGGTCGCGAATCTCCTCGACCGAACCCACTCCTGCGATCTTGTGGTATTTCGGTGCACCGGCCTCACCGCTTGCCGCCCACTTCGAATAAAAGTCGATCAACGGTTCTGTCTGTTCATGATAGACGGCCAGGCGTTTTTTCACCGTCTCTTCCTTGTCATCGTCACGCTGGATCAGGTCTTCACCAGTCTCGTCATCCTTGCCTTCCACTTTTGGAGGGTTATAGATCACGTGGTAGGTACGCCCGGACGGCAGATGCACGCGGCGGCCGCTCATACGCTTGATGATCTCGGCGTCATCGACATCGATCTCGACCACATGATCGACCTGGATTCCCTGCTCCCTGACTGCCTCGGCCTGCGGGATCGTGCGTGGAAAACCATCGAGCAAAAAGCCTTTTTCGCAATCAGGCTGCGCGATACGGTCCTTGACCAGGCCAAGAATGATTTCGTCGGATACCAGGCCGCCGGCATCCATGATTTTCTTTGCCTCGATACCCAGCGGAGTGCCTTGTTTGACTGCTGCACGCAACATATCGCCGGTCGAGATCTGCGGGATACCAAATTTTTCCTTGATAAAATTCGCCTGTGTACCCTTGCCGGCACCTGGCCCACCAAGCAGTATGATTCGCATAGTTTACTCCTGTCCAGAAGGATCGCTTGAATTGTGAATCAGTAATTATGCACTGATTGCTTCAATCTTTACCAATTAGAGATACTAAATGGGGCAAAAGGCAGGTTTTATGGGTGTCAGTGCAGCATCGACTGCAACCAGTGCGTCAAGGCTTTGGTCACCGCGAAAAAACGGTCGCCTAGCCGGTCCAGGTCCGGCTGCTGCAATGCGAACTTTTTCAACAACCCACTGGGTAATTCGCTGGTTTCCGCATCACACACCCCGGTTTTGCGCAACAGGCTGTCTGTGATCAGCACCAGGTTTGGATAACTGCAGTACTCTCCGGCATAGGCAGGATTGTGATGCTCCTTGATCGCGGTCACCACCGCCTGCGGAAGCCCCCACTGGTTTATCAGTCTTGCGGCGATACCGGCATGGTCGAGACCCTGGCTGTGTACTGCCCTGCCCGGCCTGGCAAACAGTGTTTCCAGCTGCCGCACCCGGATCTCCGGGTTCGACTCGACCAGCTTGTTGAACAGATGGTATTTCGACTGCAGCATACAGCCATACAAAAAGAACCCAAGATTGTGCAGACAACCACTGAGGCACAACAGGCTTTCGGGCATCTGTCGTTCAGGCGCCAATGCGGCATTGATACGCAACAACAGACCCGCACTCAACCAGGCCTGGCGCCACAAGGCAACCGGACCCAGGACACCGGATGCCTGAAACCGGTAGTGATTGAGTATTGCCAGCGACAACAGTATACCGACCACTAGTTCAGTACCAAGCTTTTCCTGTGTGCACAGGTCTGCCAGAGACAACGATTTCAGACTGTTCAGCCGCTCGGCGAACCCGGCAGCCTGTGACGGCGCTGCATCGCTGTCTGCAACAGGCTCAGTAAAAACAGAACACGCGATCAAAGACCGAAACTGTTCAGCCAGCACCGGGTCCTGCTGTAGAATGGACTCGAGTTCATTGTGGCTGTGCGCGTGATCAGCCTCCGCAGTATTCAGCAGCGCGATCAGGCTGACCACCAGTGCAGGCCTGGAGGCCAGCTTTTCAGTGTCTTCGAGTGTAATCCCTGCATCCACTCCTGGTGTAAAATGCCGGAAGCGGGTCGCCAGGTCCGGCATATCGACACTGTCCTCGCCAGCCGCTTCCCCGAGCCGCAGTACATCGGCAGGCCGGGCAAAACTGCCACACAGGTTGGAGGCGACGAGTTTTTCAAATTCAGTCCGGCTGAGCCGGATCAAGGTATGGTGGGTCCCTGCACGAAAGATCACCGACGGCATGGTCAGCAGGCTGGTATCGTAAAAAGTCTCGATATTATACAGTCCGCCGAAGGGGGGAATCGAATCCAGCTCACAGTCCGGAAACATGCCGCTGACCGCATGCACACTGACCGGTTCCAGGTCGCGCTGGGTCAAGACCTTCAACTCGGAAAAATCAACGATATGCGATGCCGGAAGCACCACCATACAGAGATAGTCTCCATCACGCATCACGACCGCCCGTGCGATCCTGTGCCTGGGCACACCCAGCAGGCTGGCCGCAGTGTTCAGCGAACTGGTTTCCGGGTGTGCGATCACATCATAATGAATCCCCAACTGGCTCAGCTCGACATCGACAGTCGGTGCAATCGCCCCGGGGAAAGTGATACTGGATTTTTCCGCCATCAGGTTTCCGCTCGATTCGTTCAGGCTACTTTACAGTAACTGCACCGGCCAGCGCAATCGGCGCTGAAATACTGTCTAAAACCACATCAGAAGCGGCCGGGCTCAGTTGAGCTGTATCCTTTGTCCCCATTTGACACCGGCTTTGCCCTTGACCAGCCAGATCACCGGAAAGCCGGGATCAGACTCCGGAAACACCCCGCAGGCATCGGTGAAATACACCAACAGGTCCGGTCGCATCGCCTGTCGCTGTACCCAGTCGAATACCGGCTTAAAGCTGGTTCCACCACCACCGGAAATCTCGTCCGGCAGTTTGAACTCATCCCAGTACTCGAATACCCAGGGTCCGGCCTCTGCCAGCCTGTTATCACAAGCATGCAGCGTGATCCGTGCACGCGCCTGCGCCTTGATCGCATCGACTTCGGCGACAAACTCCTCCATCTCGGTACGCGAGATCGAGCCGCTGGTATCCAGCACGACCAGCATGTCGATCTGGTTGCTGCGCAGGCTCGGCAGAATCGCCGCACCCTCGCGGCGCGAAGGCCGGGTATAGTTGTAATCTTCCCGTGCAGCCGCTGTCATGTAACGCGCCAGTAACATCCGCCACGGCAACTGTGGCTGCAACAGCGTATCGATCCAGCGTGCCATCTGCCCGCTGAGCTTGCCGGCCTGCAGGGCCTGCTGCGCAGCACCGGCCATACGTTGTTTCCATTGAAGAGCGAGTTGCTCCTTCTCCTGCTCGGACAACGGGCGCGGTTGTGGCGCACCGCCTTGGTCGGGGTCCGTTTCACGCGGCTTTGCATTCTGTCCCGGATCAGACTGTGGCTGCGGCCGGCTCTGTCCGCGAGACTGCTGGTCGGTGTCCGCATCGGTTTCCTCGTCATACAGATGCTGGTCATGCGTCTGCATATTTTCGACATCGTCCAGCATCGGATAGATCTCCTCGGCTGTCATGTTGTCATACAGATCGATGGTCAGCGCGTCTTCAGGCGGCACCAAACCGTCCTTGACCAGGATCGGGTTGATCGCCAGGTCACAAGCCAGGTCCCAGCGGTGTTTGATCCGGTGCTGGCGGCGAACAAAGTGCGACAAGGCACAGTGCAATGCTTCGTGGGCCAGCACGAACTGTGTCTGTGCCAGGCTGAGACGCTGAATGTATTCCGGGTTGTAATAGATCGCACGCGCGTCAGTGCCGGTGGTTTTACACCAGCCCGGATCCGCCGCCACCAACGGCATGCGCAGCACCAATGCGCCTAGAAACGGCTTGTCCAAGATCAGCGCGCTGCCGGCGGCACTGAGTTTTTTTTCGATATCACTCATCGCTCAACCCTGAAACAGCATCACGTCTGCAATCTGGTTGGCCCATTGCTGAAACTGCGGAACATTGAAAATCTCGTCACCGACCGCGCGTTGCAAATCGGTGACCAGCATCACCCCCATCTCTTTTTGACGGAAACGCCCGGCAAACTCGAGGATATTACCAATCACCGTTTTCGACTCCGCACTACCCAACGATTTGATCGCACGACCGACCAACGCCGCCGCCACGGCATACTGCAGATCGATCTCTGCCGGCATCGTCACTTGTTCCCCTTTCAGCACCGCATCGATATCCGGCAGTTTCTCGAGGTTCTCCACGAACGCCGCAAGCTCTATCCCGGCCGCGGGACCGACACAAGCCTGCAGCGTCCCGACCAGCACGTCAGGCCGTTGCGAAAACTTCTGCAATGCGCGGTGCGCAAACTCCCAGGTGCGCGGCGAAGGAAACGCAACCGGATTGTGCGCCGGATCGAAATCGAACAGCAGTTCGGGCCTGAAGCGCAGAAAGCCGATGACCCGTTCATCGATCCGGTTGGCATAGGCCCACGCCACCCAGTCGTCGAGATTGATCTCGAACTCGAAATGTGAAAAGCGGTTGGCCAACGGTGCCGGCATGGTGTAGGTCACACCACGATCGCCCTGCCGGTTACCGGCCGCAAAGATCGCCCAGCCCGGAGGCACCTCGTAAGCACCCAGTTTACGGTCGAGGATCAACTGGTAGGCGGCAGCCGACACACTCGGCGGTGCCGAGGTGATCTCATCCAGAAACAGGATGCCTTTGGGTCCATGCCGCTGTGCATCCGGCAGCATCGCCGGCACGGCCCACTCCACATGCTCATCGACACGAAACGGAATCCCGCGCAGGTCACTGGGCTCCATCTGCGACAGGCGGATATCGATCATCTGTGTCCCATGGCTGTCTGCCACCTGGGCGACCAGCTGCGACTTACCGATTCCCGGCGGGCCCCAGATCATCACCGGGGTATGTGCTCCCCGTTCTGCGCTCAGATACTCCTGCTCCAGGACCTGGGATAACTGTGCTGGCCTCATGCTGCCTCCAATCTCAAACTGCAAATCCAAAAAAGTGATACAACCGTGCGAACCAGCCTCAATCCCTGGTTCGCAATCGCTCGCGGCAAACGACTGATTTTCTTCACCAGGCATTGTGCTGCTGACGCTGCGAATCAATTGTACACCAGTCAACAGCGTTATTTTTCCCGGCCGACATTATGCAAGTAGAATTTTGTGCAATCTCTCTGTATAGTAATCGGACGAATTCTATATATATTAGTTGAGTCTTATATTTGTTGGTTATTTACAATTCTAAACCCAGCATTAGTATTACTAATTAAAAACAGATTTTGGATCGAGTAGTTTGGAGGAAACAAGCAAATGAATATGTCCCGACGTGAATTTTTGCAAATGCTGGCAGTGGCCAGTGCTGCAGGTATCAACCTGGCAGGCTGCGACTCCAGCTCGCAGTCCGGTGAAGGACCGAAAACCAAGGGCGCGAGCGCAGTCAAAGCCAACAAGGCGTCCAGCAACATGTACGAAATCCCTGCCTTCGGTAACGTCTCCTTACTACACTACACGGACTGCCATGCCCAGTTGCTGCCGATCTATTTTCGTGAACCGAATATCAATCTTGGCGTCGGCTCGATGAAAGGCAACCCGCCGCACCTGGTCGGCGATGCCTTCCTGAAAAAATTCGGTATCACCGATCCACGCCTGAAACATGCATTCACATTCCTGGATTTTGCCAGTGCGGCGAAGAAATTCGGCGCCGTCGGCGGTTTCGCCCACCTGGCTACACTGGTCAAGGAAATCCGCTCCAAACGCCCTGGTTCACTGCTGCTCGACGGCGGTGATACCTGGGGCGGCGGCTCCGGTACCGCGGTATGGACCGCCGCGCAGGACATGGTCGATGCACAGAAGCTGCTTGGCGTCGACGTGATGACCGCTCACTGGGAGTTTACCTATGGCCACAAGCGTGTAAAGGAAGTCATCGAAAACGACTTCAAAGGTAAGATCGACTTCGTCGCGCAGAACGTCGTCGACAAGGAATTCGAAGAACGTGTCTTCAAACCTTATGTGATCAAGGAAATCAACAAGGTTCCGGTGGCGATCATCGGCCAGTCCTTTCCCTACACGCCGATCGCGAACCCGAAATATTTCGTTCCCGGATGGAGCTTCGGTATCCGCGACGAAGCGATGCAGGAGATGGTCGACGAAGTACGTAAAAAAGGCGCCAAGGTCGTCATCGTGCTGTCACACAACGGCATGGACGTGGATCTCAAAATGGCGACCCGGGTCACCGGTATCGACGCCATCATGGGCGGCCACACCCATGACGCAGTGCCAAAACCTGTCGAGGTCTCGAACGCCGGCGGCAAGACACTGGTCATCAATTCCGGTTCGAACGCCAAGTTCCTCAGTGTACTGGACCTGGACGTCAAGGGCGGCAAGGTCGCCGGTTACAAATTCCATATGCTGCCGGTCTTCTCCAACCTGATCACACCCGACCCGGCGATGTCCGAATACATCACCAAGATGCGCGCCCAGAAGGTCACCTTCCAGGGACAGAGCTTCGTGATGAAAGACAAGCTCGAGGAAAAACTCGCGGTTACCGACCAGCTGCTGTACCGCCGCGGCAACTTCAACGGCACCTTCGACCAGTTGATCTGCGACGCGCTGTTGAAAGAAAAAGACGCGGAAATCTCCTTCTCGCCCGGCTTCCGCTGGGGAGTCTCGGTACTGCCAGGTCAGGACATTACCTTCGAACATGTCATGACACAGACCGGGTTGACCTACCCGATCACCACCCGCAACGAGTTGTCCGGCACCATGATCAAGACCATTCTCGAGGACGTGGCCGATAACCTGTTCCATTCCGATCCCTATTACCAGCAGGGCGGCGACATGGTACGTGTCGGCGGCCTGAAGTACGAGATCGACCCGAATGCCAAGGCCGGCAACAGGATCACCTACAT
>JALUUZ010000246.1 GCA_027021095.1 Gammaproteobacteria bacterium | reverse complement strand
AGTCCCGGGTTGTTCTTGTTGTATTTCATCGCCATCTGGTAGGTGTCAGCGGCCGGGCCGAACTCGCGGATATAGGTATAGGCGCGTGCCAGCATGATCCAGGCGGTGGGATTTTCCGGGTCTTGTTTGAGCTTTTGCTTGATCAGTTTGATCATTTTCCTGACGGATTCGACACTGGGTGGTTTGGGTTTCCCGGTACGGCGTTCCGCCGTGCCGCTGTGTTGTGCATTCGAGCCGGTTTGCGGATGGAATGCCGACTTTCGCAGTGAGCCTGGCTGACCGAAAAGCAGGTACAGCGACAGGCTGAAGGCAGGAATAAACAACACCAGTGCCAACGCGATTCGGTAGGGTTTGGTTTTGTCGTGTACCGGGCCGTGTTGTGCCGCTGTGCCTGTATCCTGATCGTCGGTGTCTTCAAGCAGCTGCCTTTTCAATTCGGTTTCTGCGGCGGCATATTGCTGTTTGTCGATTGCGTTGTTCTCCAGGTCTTTGATCAGCTCCTGCAACTTGTCCTTATAGAGTTGGATGTTCAGCGTTTCCTGGTCGACCGTCTGCGCAGGCCGGCGGTTGAAGACCGGGAGTAGAAACAGGAATGACAGGTAAATCAACATTACCGCAAAAAATAAAAATACAGTCAACGCCGTCATGTTCCGTGCTCCTCGTCATTTTTTGCCAACAGCTTTTCAAGCTTGCGCGCCTGGTCCGGGTCGATTCTGTCAATCGCCTCTTTCGCCTGCGCCTTGGCTTTTATATTGATAAACAGGATGACCAGTCCGAACAGCAGCAGTACGACCGGCGCCAGCCAGAGCAGGTAGTTGGATGGTGTAAACCGCGGGTCATACAGGATATAGTCGCCGTAATGTTGTACCAGGTCATCGATGATCTGTTGGTTGGTGAGATTACCCAGCACGCTCAGGCAGATTCTGACACGCAGATCGTTGGCCAGTCCGGCCTGCGAGCTTTCCAGTGACTGGTTCGGACACTTGACACAACGTGTGATTTTCAGAATGGAACGGAACTGCTTTTCCTGTCCAGCGTCAGGGAATTTATGTGCCGCATTGACTATCGCGCTGCAAAGCTTTTTTTGTTCCGGTGTCGCCTGCTTTGCGTGCAGCAAGGTGCTTGTCAGGATCAGCAGCACAAAAAGTAATTTCGCCCTTACCATGTCTGGTTCACCGGTTCAGTTTCTGGATCAAAGGCAACATTTTCTCGTTCCATACCTTCAGTGTGATCGCGCCGAAGTGTTTGAAACGGATAATGCCCTGTTTATCGATAATAAACGTTTCCGGCACGGCAGTGATGCCATAGGCGATACCAATATCACCGCTTGGATCGAACGCGACTGCGTAGTAGGGATTGCCTTTGTCCTTGAGCATTTTCTTAGCGGCAAAACGGGTATCCTTGTAGTTCAGGCCGTATAGCCGGATCTGTTTGTTCTGGGCCAGTTTCATCAGGAACGGGTGCTCCAGGTAACAGGTGGTGCACCACGAGGCCCAGATATTCAGCACCACGATGTGCCCTGCAAAATCCCTGTTGCTGATTTTCCTGGTGTCATCGAGCAGGCGCGGTGCGCTGAATGCCGGAGCCGGTTTGCCGATCAGTGGTGAGCGGACATGCTTGGTGTCGATATTGAGGCCGACAAACAGCAGCGCGAACAAGCTGAGAAACGCAGCGAATATCGAAATTGGCAGCAGATAGCGTTTCATGGACTTTCCTCCTGGCGTAGAGCAAGTTCTGTACTGGCTTTGTGCAGCCGCCGCTTGGAAAAGATACGGTAACGTTTGTCGAGTGCGGCGATCAATCCGCCGAGCGCCATGATGACAGCACCGAACCAGACCCAGCGCATAAATGGCTTGTACTGAAGGATGACGACCCAATCGGTTTGCTTCAGCTTGTCATTGATCAGTGCGACATGCTGCGGGGTGACACGTTCGTGCGGCAAAGCCAGGAAGTTAGCGACACGTTTGTCCAGCGGGTCGCCCATGGAGACCAGCAGGTCGCGCTGGAATCCCGGGTCTATCCCTGCCTCGGTCATCTGTCTCTTCTGTGTCAGGTAGTAGCGCTTTTGCGGGTGCAGCTCGGCGACTTTGCGTCCCTTGTCGTAGACATGAAACAGCCCCTGGTAGGCGTTGTAGTTAGGGCCTTCGGCCCAGCGCGCTGCAACGAACTGGTAGCGGTAGTCACCGATGGTGACAGACTGGCCGGGACGCATTTTTTCTGTTTGCTTGACCGAGTTGATGCTGGTAAAACAGACCCCGACGATAAAGACGGCGATACCGGCATGCGCAATCATCGTGCCGACTGAACTTTGGGACATGCCCGCCAATGCACGCTTTATGCTTGGCATCCTGCGCAACCGGTACAACAGGCTTTCCAGGCTGCCAAGCAGTACCCAGGTTGCGATACCGATGACGAACCCGATATAGGCAGTTACTGCATCGCTGAATAAGGCCAGCAGTACGCCGGTAAACAGGCTGAGCAGAAAATGCGGCAGCATACGCAGGCTGACCGCGGTTAATGAATCGTTTTTCCAGCGCACGATCGGGCCGATGGCGGCAAGAAAACTCAGTGGCAGCATGATGGCGACGAAATAGCGGTTGAACCATTGGGCGCCGACGGAAATCGATTTGTCCTGGGCGTTGGCAATGATCGGGTACAGTGTTCCCCAGAGGACGGTGGCGGCAACGATGACCAGCAGTATATTGTTGATCAACAGCAGTGTTTCCCTGGAGAACAGTTCGAACCAGCCGATACTTCGTATTTTTTGTGCCTGGATCGTATAGAGTATCAGTGAGCCGCCGATCACCCAGAACAGGAAATTCAGTACAAAATAACCGCGCAGCGGATCGGAAGTGAAGGAATGCACTGAGTTCAGTATTCCCGAGCGGACCAGGAAGGTGCCGAGCAGGCTCAGGGAGAAGGTGATGATTGCCAGCATCACCGTCCACGTGCGGAAGGTATTGCGCTTTTCAGTAACGGCCAGTGAGTGAATCAGCGCAGTCCCGACCAGCCACGGCATGAACGACGCGTTCTCGACGGGATCCCAGAACCACCATCCACCCCAGCCGAGTTCATAGTAGGCCCACCAGCTGCCCAGCGTGATGCCGAGGGTCAGAAAAACCCAGGCGATCGTCGTCCACGGGCGCGACCAGCGTGCCCAGGCTGAATCGAGCTTGCCGCCCAGCAGTGCAGCGACAGCGAAGCTGAAGGCCACGCTGAAGCCGACATAGCCTGTGTACAGCAGCGGCGGATGAAATGCCAGTCCGGGGTCCTGCAGCAGCGGGTTCAGGTCGCGTCCCTCTCTGCTGGGGACGTAGATTTTTTCGACCCTGAAATAGTCCTGCAGGTGGAAGCCGTTCAGCGTGTTGATCAACTGGTCCGCGGCATCTTTCAGGTAAAATTTGCTGGCGACCGGTGAGTCGACCGCGAGACCGAATTTGTTGAGGATGACGCTCAGTGTCGGGTCTTTTGCGTTTAGCAGCAGTGCCTTGATTTCGGTATAGAACTCCGGGGTAAACCGCAGGTGCTGATAGTATATCGGTGTAAACGGGTTGGAAGTCACCAGCACGAACAGAATAAAGCCGATACTGATCAGCCCCATGACTGCAATGATGCGCGAGGTGTAGACAGCAGGCAAGGTACGGCTGAACAGTGTGATTGCGGCGGTCCAGGTGCTGAGAATCAATGTCCACAGCAGTAACGAACCCTCGTGCGCGCCCCAGACCGCAGAAACTTTGTACAGCATCGGCAGCTTGGTATTGGAGTTGGAGGCGACATACTGGATCGAGAAGTCATCGGTCACGAACAGGTAGACCAGGCATGCGAACGAGATCGCGACGAACACGAACTGTCCCAGTGCCGCTGAGCGGGCAAGCGCCGCGTAGTGGTGCCCGGCAATGCCGTAGTGTACGTAAGGTGTGACCAGTTGCAGCAGGACGATCGTGATCGCTGTTGCAAGAAAAATCGAAAAGGTCAATTTGACCGCGACATAGAGCAGGAGCGTCAGTATGCCGCCCAGCAGCAGCGGCCGTGCAAAACGGTAGAAACCTTCCAGTGATCGTTTTCCTGCGGTTGCCAACAAGATGACACGCAGGAAGGTCAGCAGCAGTGTCAATACCCACGCAATGGCCAGCGGCAGCTGGTAAAGCTGCGTCGTGCCGGTAAAATAGGCCAGGTAGGCCAGCGTCGCCATGCTGGCGATAAAGTCCAGCAGCGCCCCTTTCCTGGCCATGCCGATCAACGGAAAGGCTGCCTGAATCACGGTCAGGCAAAAGGCAACGATAAGGGCGAAGGTACCGAGTTCTGCGATCATCGAATCAGGCCGGGTTACTGCGACAGTTTGCTTTTGACGTGCCGTTGTTTTTGCAGGGCTTTTTTGACTGGCGGCGGCATGTATTTTTCGTCATGTTTGGCAAGTACCTTGTCAGCGACCAGGATGCCGTTTGCGTTCAGTTTTCCTTTGGCCACGGCGCCTTTGCCTTCGGCGAACATATCCGGCAGTATCCCCTTGTACTGTACCGTGATGTTGTTTTTCATGTCTGACACGACGAATTGCACGGTGACTCCGTCTGCCAGGCGTTTTTTGCTGCCTTTGACCACGATGCCGCCGACATCGATGCGGCGTTTCAACGGTGCCTTGCCGTTGGCGATGGCAGTGGGCGAATAGAACATGCTGAGCGCACTCTTGTTATCGAACAGTATCAGCAGCACCGCTGTGCCGATACCGAAAACCAGGACCAGTACCAGTGCCAGTCGCCTGCGCCTTTGTTCTGTTTTGGGGAGAATACTCATTTTCGGTTTTTACCTTTGTCGACTTTGCGTTTGATCTGTGCCAGCAGTTTTCTACGCCGCCGCAGCGGCAAAAGCATATTGGCAAGCATAAAGATGGCGGTAATACTGTAGGCGCTCCAGACATAGCCCCAGTCTCCACCCATGTAGAAAAAATCGATCAACGTTTTCATGATCCAGCCGCCTCTTCACTGACCCATTGGGTGTTGCGCTCACTGTGAATGATCTCGGCCCGAACGCGCATCAGCAGGGTCGCTGCCGTATAAAACATAAAAGCGAAGATCATGATGACCAGCGGCCGTGCCATGCGCGGATCCATGCTGTTCTTGTTGAAGATCTGGGTCTGTGCCTGATGCAGTGTGTTGAAATAGTTCACCGACAGGATCACGAACGGGATGATCACCAATGCCGAGAGTGTCAGAATCGCGGTGGCGCTGGCCGCGGTGCGGCGGTCTTCGATCGCTGAGTTCAGCCCCATGATACTCAGATAGATGAACAGCAGGATCAACACCGACATCATGCGTGGATCCCCCCATTCCCAGAAGGTATTCCAGGTGCCCCCGCCCCAGATCGAGCCGGTGATCAGCGAGATGGCAGTCAATGCGGCCCCCAGCGGTGCCGCCGCCGCTGCCAGTATCTCGGCAATCTTGATGTGCCAGATCAGGCCGATTGCCGCCATCAGCGCCATAAACACGTAGAGCTGCAGGCTGATACTCGACGCCGGTACATGGATAAAGATGATCCGGTAGGCATCTTTCTGTTTGGCATCGATCGGCGCGAACACCAGGCCGTCGACCAGCCCGATCAGCAACAGCAGCACCGCGATCGCAGTCAGCCATGGGATAAAACGTGCACTCAGGTGATAGGTGTATTTGAGCGAACCGGTTTTCTTGATAAACCCGGTAATGGAGTCATAGCGTCCAAAGCCATAGGCGATGAGTACGATAAACAGCAGTTCGGCCAGCCAGAAATTGCGGTCGAAGCGGCGCGTGCCCTTTGGCTGAATCATCTGTTCGACCTTCTCTTTGTTCAGCAGCGTAGTGTCACTGCTGAAACGGCTGTTCAGTACGCGGCGCTTGAATACCGTAATGCCTGTACCAATGGGACCGAACTCAGTCTGGTAGCCGATTGCTTTTGCGTTCGTCTCGGGAGGAATCGCTCCCTGCAGCGGTTGCGTATGGGGCGCCAGCAACAGTGAAAGCAGCAGCAGGCAGCCGAGACTCAGCAGAAAATAGTTGAAGTTGATCCTGATTTTCATCGCCTGACTATTCTACCTTAAACTGATCCTTAACGCAGCGGCCGTTGCCAGTGGTGCCAGCGTCAAGGCCAGCACAGACAAGGCGCCGAGCATCAGTAATGGACCGGAATAGGGAACTTTTTCAGCGGCCAGTTGTATCGCCGTCGAGCTGAGAACTAATATCGGCACATACAGTGGGAGTATTAGAATCGCCAGCAGCAGCCCGCCACGGCGCAGCCCGACGGTCAAGGCGATACCGATTGCGCCGAGCAGGCTCAGTGCCGGCGTGCCGATCAGCAGGCTCAGCAGCAGGGCAGGGAATGCCGCCGCGTCGAGGTGTAGTGACAGCGCCAGGAGCGGTGCGATCACGACCAGTGGCAGACCGGTGGTGATCCAGTGCGCGGTGACCTTGGCCAGCACCAGGACGGCGGTCGGATGCGGGCTCATCAGGATCTGTTCGAGCGTGCCGTCTTCGTAGTCGGAGCGGAACATGCTGTCCAGTGAAAGCAGGGCGCTCAGCAGCGCTGCGACCCAGATGACCCCTGAGGCGATAGTTGCCAGGACTTTGGGCTCAGAACTGACCGACAGCGGGTACAGCGACACGATAATGACGAAGTACAGCAATGGGTTGACGATCTCGGCCCGGTAACGGTAGGCCAGCAGCAGATCGCGTCTGACCAGAGCGGAAAATGCCGTGGCTGCCGATTTTTTCATGTCAACGACCAAGAGTCAGGGTTTTGATCCTGGTCGCCGGCAGTTGGATCGGGTGATGGGTCGCGACGATGATCATACCCTGTTCTTTTATATGGTTTTGGTACAATTGTTCCAGCAGAGTCAGTCCCTTGCTGTCGAGCGCGGTCTGCGGCTCATCGAGAATCCAAAGCTTTTTCTTGTGTAACATCAGGCGTGCCAGGGCAACACGCCGTTTCTGTCCGGCCGACAGCTTGTGCAGCGGGCAGTCATCGAGGCTGTCGAGCTCGAACAGGCGGATAATCTCGTCGATCGGGCGCTGGCTCGGCTGTTCACTGAGCGCATCGAAAAACACCAAGTTTTCAGTTACGGTCAGCTCATTTTTGACGCCCTGGTTGTGCCCGATATAAATGATTTCGCGCAGGTAGTTGAAACGCGTGGCTGATACTGGTTGATCCTGCCAGCGGATTTCACCGGACTCCATCGCGCCAAGCCCGCACAGCAGGCGCAGCAGGCTGGTCTTGCCGCTGCCGTTCGGGCCCTTGACCTGCAGTATTTCACCACCTTCGAGGCTGAAGCTTAAGTTGGAAAAGAGTTGTATTTCGTTACGAAGACAACAGAGATTCGTCGCACTGAGCATAATTGAGTTTCGCGAATAGTGATTCGTACTGCCGATGTGCATTAAACCAGATTCAGCCGCAAAAAAGAATTGATATCTGTTTATGATAATATTATTATATGCCATCATATAATCTGCTTAGCGCCTGTCAGGTTCCGTGAAGTGGTCACTGAACATGATCCAGTCCGCCTGCTCACTACTGTTCGATGCGGCAGAAGGCTGGTGAGAAAAGCGGCTGTAATATGGATGACAGACAAGCGCGTGCGCAGCATGCAGGATCAAGACGACATGGTTGGCGAATTTTAGGGAAGCGATGAGTATCGGAGACAACCTGGTAGTTATTTTTTTGTCGATGCCGCTTGTGATCCTGCTGTTTTACACGGCACGCAAATGGGCCCATCATCATCGATCCGTCAAGGCGCTGCATGAGGCCACCGAGGCCAAGATGCTGGATCCTGCGTCATTGCACCCGGTATTCGACATGAGCCAGTGCATCGGTTGTGGCGCTTGTGTACCGGCCTGTCCGGAGGGCAGTGTGATCGGCCTGATCAACCGCAGACCTCACCTGGTCAATCCAAGTTCATGTATCGGCCACGGGGCGTGCAAACAGGCGTGTCCGATCGATGCGATCAAGCTGGTGTTCGGTACGGCGACGCGTGGTGTCGATATTCCGTTTATCGACCCGGACTTTCAGACCAATATACCGGGTATCTATATTGCCGGTGAACTGGGTGGGATGGGATTGATCAAAAACGCACTGACCCAGGGCAGGCAGGCGATGGAAGCGATTCGCAAGGCCGGCAGGAAAGCGCGGCCGCAGCAATACGACGTCATTATCGTCGGGGCCGGCCCGGCGGGGTTTGCCGCGACGCTGGGTGCGATCGAGGCGAAGCTCAAGTACCTGACGATCGAGCAGGATTCTTTTGGTGGTACCGTTGCGCATTTTCCGCGAGGAAAAATCGTGATGACGCAGCCTGCAGTCCTGCCGCTGGTCGGCAGGTTTCAGTTGGGCGAGACCAGCAAGGAAGCGCTGATGGCAAAATGGCGCCTGATCGCAAAAAAGTATCAGGTCCGAATCAATACCGGTGAACGCATGGAGAAGATCGAACAGGATCCGCAGGGTGGGTTCGTCGTGACAACCGTCAAGGGCCGTTATGCCACCCAGGTGGTGCTGCTGGCAATCGGGCGGCGTGGTACGCCACGCCAGCTGGGAGTGCCCGGTGAGGAAAAAACCAAGGTCTGCTACCGGCTCGTCGATCCACAACAGTATCGGGGTCAGCATGTACTGGTGGTAGGCGGAGGAGACAGTGCACTGGAAGCAGCGTGGAGTATCAGCGAAGAACCGGGCACTACCGTGACGCTGTCTTACCGCAGTGCAGCGTTTTCGCGCGCCAAACCGAAGAACCGTCAAAAAATAGAAGCGTCGGAAAAAGCCGGCCGGGTCAGGGTGTTGTTCAACTCGCACGTCAAACAGATCGGCGAGCATGAAGTGGAAATCCGCTGTGAGGACGACACCATTCGCATAAAGAACGACCAGGTGATTATCAGTGCCGGCGGGATTCTGCCAACCAAAATGCTCAAAGCGCTGGGCGTTCAGGTCGACACCAAGTACGGCGAAGAGTAACCGGCAGGAGGTGATGCGTACACCGTCATGACGAGGTAGGTGCGTTGTACGCACCACACACCAAGGCAAATCAAATGGTGTCACATGGCGATTCTTTCACAGACGATATTTCCTTGCCTGCGCTCCTCGGCCGCGAAAATCAGCCATGCCGCGCCCTTGCTCCGTCTCGCGACGAACGATGGTGAGAAATGCGGGCTAGCGGCGCCTGGCCTGCCTGGATTTTCCGTTTTCTTTTTTACCGTTGGCGGATGCACCATGCTGCAGGCGAGGCTGCTGGATGCCGGCGACACTCGTGCGCGGCGGCTCGAAAGTCAGTGTGACCTTGTCATCGAAGATCAGCGGGTGCGGGGCCCTTGGCAGCGGTGAGGCTGACCGGACCGCCTTGGAGACGGTTTTCTGCATCGCGGTGTCAGTACATTGGACAAAATGAATGCTTTTGACACAGCCGTCCGGACGCTGGGAAATACGTACCTTGCACGTCGAACCGTCAGTTGACCTGGGTTTGTTCCAGTGACTGACGATCTTGGAGCGGATAGCGTGGACATAGTCGTAGGTCAGGCGCCTCTTGGCCTTGGGTGACAACGAGGTGATTTTCGTATTCTGCGCCTTGTAAGGGTGCGCACAGCGATCGGGTTTGTCAGCGATGACCAGTGGTGTGCCCTTGATTTCGTCTGATTTGGTGTTGAGCCCTGTGCTTTGACAGGCGCCAAGCAGGAGCAGCAGTGCAGCTGTGGAAACAGGCAGCAGCAGGGGTTTCCAATTAAGGCGGCGAGTCAGTCTGTTCATGTTTTTTTCCGGTATTTTTGTCGTGTTTGAAAGAGCCAATGTGTGAATTTTTTTCAGCTGGTATGCTTACGGTTTTCCATTCTGCTTTATTTAGCAATAAAGCTCAGGCCAGGTCAAGCGCAAATGTATTTATACTTGAATTGGCCAGCCCTTATTGTTTGTCACGGGCTTCGTACACGCAGTGTCGGTTGATATCACAAACTGTCAAGTCGAATTATACGGGGCGTGGTGCGCACGGCGCACTACTTTGGCGCGCGACATTTTCTTGCTGTAAATCCTTTGGTGTGCTGCGCACACCGTCACCACGAGGTAGGGTGCGTTGTACGCACCAAACACCAAGGCAAATCAAATGGTATCACGTGGTGATCCTTCCACACACGATATTTCTTCGCCGCAAATCCTTTGAACCCCGAGGTCCGGAAGTTTTTTTCTGCAACGTTGCCTTGCGCAGAGGCGGCGCAGGCATCGTCACGACCTGTCAAGGCGCTTTATAAGGGGCGTGGTGCGCACGGCGCTAGCCCGCATTTCTCACCACCCTTCTACTGCGACGGCGCAATGGCACGCCCTGGCTGGCTTTCGCTCTGTCGGCGTGCTCGACATAGTGTCGACTATGCCTGCGCGCTCCTCGGTCGCGAAAGCCACCCATGCCGTGCCATTGCGCCGTCTCGCGACGAACGGTGGTGAGAAATCCGGGCTAGAGGCCGCGCACGCGGATCAATTCAAGTATTTGCGCCGTTTCCGCTGTAAAGCGTGAATTGTCAATCGATGTCTGCACCAGGTGACCGAAAGCGACGATCAATAGGCCGACGACAAATACCGCTGCGGAGGGCAGGTAGAACAGCCATTCAGGAACCAGCAGCAGTTTACTGCCGAATTTTGCCGGTAACAAGGCGGCCATCTTGGTTTTATCGATATAGGTGAACGCGAAAAAGGTACCGCCAACCATGATCAGCCAGCCAACGATCATGACCAGCAGCGAAATGACCTGGGCGAGTAGGTAACTAGGCATATTACTTCCTCCGATGTGTTATTTTCCGTACCTGGACTGCCGACATGATTTTCCCGTATCGCCGAGGGTACGCAGCAGTCGCTGGCGAGGCGTGGGACCCGGTGGTTCAGGAAGTAGAGTCTGGCAGCCTGGGTACTCTTTTATAATAATTCGTTACGCGGGGGACAGGCCCCGTTTTTTTTGGGGACTCTCGAAAATCCCGCAGGTTCCTGTGTCGATGATAAGCCTAAGCAAATACCCGTGGCAACGGTTTTTTATCTCGGATTTCTCACCACCGGCCAGGAAAAACGTGGTTTTTCACTTGGCTTTTCGTTTACGGTAGTCGGCAAGATAAACCAGCCCTAGTCCAAAAATCATCAGCAGAATCGAGGTGAACTCTGAAAACGGCTGGATCGAAAACCAGCTGAAAGAATCCCGCGGTGCCGTTTCATGTTTTACCAGGTTGCCGCTGATCCGCGTGGTGGGATTGAGGTTGTAGGAAAGTTGATGTGCGGCCTGGCGGTCCAGTGACGCAGACTTGTCTGTATAGCCTTGTGCATGCGAGTAGTGCGCAAAGCAGATCAGTAACAGTGTAAAGCCCAGTAGATTCAGTTTCTGCATAGC
>JALUUZ010000245.1 GCA_027021095.1 Gammaproteobacteria bacterium | reverse complement strand
CGCGAAAGCCACCCATGCCGCCCCTTGCCCCGTCTCGCGACGAACGGTGGTGAGAAAGGCGGGCTAGCCCGGCTGGTCACGGGCGGTTGACCGGCCTGTTAGCGGTGTCGTCGAACCACGCAAAATATTCCTGTGTGCCCTGCTCGCCGGACCGTTCCAGCGCCTGTTTCTGGCTGTCGGACAGACTGAAATCGGTCGCCCGGACGCCCTGCGTATCGATATAAATGGTGCGCTGCCAGTCATCGCTGTGCAGATGGGCGTTCGCCTGGCTTTCCACCAGCGTATTGACCAGGCACCGGACATAGTCGACAAAACTGTCTATCTGCCTGTGCTGCGGTGCCGCACCATAGCGGTACATCGCGATCTCCTGGCGCGAATCCAGCCGCAGGCCGAGCGTCTCCTTGTTGTAGACGTAGCGGCCGCTTTCCGCCTGGCGGTTCGCCCAGGCATAATAATCGGTGTGCCGTGCCATGCAGTGGCGCCTTTCCGCGCTGATATATTTTTCGCGATCGAAGAGCTTGACCGGGTAGCTGTCGAGCAGTCCGCCGTCGACATAGACATCACGCCTGGCATTGCGTACCGCGGCAAAAAACAACGGCAATGACATCGAGATCCTGACCGCATCGGCAATCTTCATCTCCGGTGTGTGTTCCCAGGAAAACACCTCACTGAAACCGGTACACAGGTTGGTGCCACAGACATACAGGTCCGGCCTGCCTTGTTCGTGTAACTGGCCGAAACTGAGGTCCGGGCTGCCCTGCCGCGCGGCGATCAGTTCGGAAATCCAGGCGTGGAAATAGTCGCCCTTGTACCAGCCGAATTCGCGCATCAGGCGCTGTGAGTCGCGCAACGCCCCCCAGCTGTCATCCTTGAAGCATTCGAAATCAACCTCGTACATGATCCGGCGCTGCTCTGTATTGGTATAACCGATCGCATACAACGCCGCATTGATTGCGCCGGCCGACGTCCCGCCGACACGGCGGATGGCATCCAGTATGCCTTTACGCTGCAAGACTTTCATCGCGCCAAGATAAGCAAGCCCCTTGACACCACCACCCTCGAACACCAGGTTTCTGAAATGATAGGCCACGATGCATTCTCCATTTGCATGATTCAGTCCTGGCAGAAAAAATAGCGGCAATCACACATCGTGTCCAGCAGAAAAAGACGGTACTGCAAAACAGGCATGTTGCACAGCATTTCCTGTATGAGGCGGCTGGTGTGCCGTCGCAGTAGAAGGATGGTGAGCAATGCGGGCTAGCGGTCGCCGTAGTCCGGGCGCCTGTTTCTGAGCGCGCGGTTTACCGGGCGGGGTCGGGCCGAAACAGGGGACTGGCCGATCGGCGCAGTGCCGCTGATCTTGCGCTTCAACGGTATGCGCACAGAACCCGACGTATACTTACAGGGCGTATCGGTATAGAACAGCGTGCCATCGCCATGCCTGCACTTATAGATTTCTGCATGGACAAGCCCTGTACCGGCGATCAGCACTATTGATCCCACCAGCATCGACAATATTTTTTTTCGCAACGCCAAGCCATTGCCCCCGAAAGAAACTCCTACTCTTCCCTGTACGATCGGCAGCAAGGCCCGATCCTGAAGCCGGTCAGCTATTCTTCTATGCCGTAAGCCTCTCTCTGCGCTTGCTGCACGGCAAGCCCCTGCCGGTCGCCCACGGCCTCGAGCAGGCCAATCCAGGTCAGCGGGTGGCGCAGTGCCTGGCAATGCGCGGCCAGTACCTTGTCGATTTCCGTGGGGGGCAGGCCGTCCGGGCACAGCAGATACGCGTAAAATCCTGGGTATTCCTTGTCCTGCTGCGCAGGATAGAGCCTGTACGCATCCGTACTGCGGCGCACGAACACCACACCGAGCCGTTGCAGCGCCTGCTCCAGCTTGTCGATAAACTCCTGTCCTGGATACACGCCATCCAGGTCGAAAGTACGGTAGTTCGCGTGGGTGACAGTGCCCAGCTGGCGGTAGAGCACCGTCGTCTCGCCGGCCTTGTCCACCGGGTTGCCATCCTCATCCTCGTGGTCCAGGACGTTCAACGGCTCGGGATGAAACACCACGTGATCCGCGTAGCGCTGCGGCCTGTCAATGGGCGACACGGTGAGGATTTTTGCGGTCACCGGACCAGTACGCATCGCAAAACAGTGGTCCTCCTCAAAGTGAACCGCCTCCCCGTTCGAGGAGACCGGCACGATGCGGCAAAGCTCCCACTGCTCGTCGACCGGATCCCGGGCAGCCACTGAATCGAAACCAAGCTGTAGCGCATACCGCTGCAGCCGTTTCCAGTCCTGCATCAGCGCCGCCAAGGCGCACTGCTCCCACACCAGGTTGCAGTCGTCCGGGTCCATGCTGCTCAAACGTTCGAAATGTGCCAGCGCACGCTGGTAGTTCCCGGCCTCACTTTCCAGGACCGCCAACCACTCCCGGCTGAGCCGCTGCCGTTCACCTGTATCCTGCTTGCACAAAACCTGTTCCAGGCAATGCCTCGCCGCGTCAGACTCACCCCGCTTG
>JALUUZ010000244.1 GCA_027021095.1 Gammaproteobacteria bacterium | reverse complement strand
TATAGCCAAGCCTGGCAATCGCCGCCTTGATGTTTTCGATCGGGTTCTTTGCGCGGTACAACGGACTGTTGGCGACCTGCAACAGCTTTGCACTGAGTGCGGTATCGCTGGAGATGACTTTGGCGATCGCGGCTGCGGTGACATTCTCATTGTCGATCTCATCGCGGATTTTCAGTGCGACTTCCGGCAGGGTCGGCAGGGTCAGGCGGCTCGATTCCAGATCGTTCAGCAGGTCCTGCAGCAGGCGTTGTTCAGAGTCAAGGGTTGCAGCCTGGATGGACATGGGGATTCATACTCCTTGGTTTTCTATATCCCTGTCATCGGCGGGCGCAGGAATCGCTTTAGCCCGCATTGCTCACCATCCTTCTACTGCGACGGAGCAAGGGTGTGGCATGGGTGGCTTTCGCGACCTACGAGATTTTTTCTGTGGTTTCGGCGTCGAACGGGTAGGGCAGTTCACTGAACACCAGTGCCGGGCCGTCGAGGCGTTCGAGGTGGACCGTATGCTGGTCGTGAGTCTTGATGTCGGTGACCGCCAGCAGGTCGTAACCACCTTCGGCGCCCTGGGCACTGTTGACGACCGTGCCGCAGCTTTGGGTCTCGCTGAATTCTTTGGCGTACAGCTTGGTGCCCGGCTGTGGTTTTTCATTGACATCGACATTGGCCAGGTACATGCGTTTTTTCAGCTTGCCGAGATACTGCATCCGCGCAACTACTTCCTGGCCGGTGTAACAACCTTTCTTGAAGCTGATCGCGCCGAGCAGGTGCAGGTTCAGCATCTGTGGGACGAACAGCTCCGAGGTCTGTTTGACGATGACCGGCACACCGACCTTGATATTCAACAGCTGCCAGGGGTCATAGCCGACCGGTGCGGAATGCACGTCCAGTTTCGTCCACAACTGCTGCATGGTTTCGAGATCGCCGTAGAGCAGGTAACGTGGATGGAAGCCGGGAATCTTCAGGATGCTCATCTCCTCGGTGTGTGTGACCTGGTTGAGCTCAGCCGGGACCGGGAACCCGAGCGACGCCAGTTCCTTGTCGGTGGTGGGGCCGGAAAAACCGACCCCGATAAAGCTGTTGCTGACGTCCTCGAGGGTGACTTTCGCACGCAGTACGTACATCCGCAGGCGCTTGATGACATCGTCGACCATCTCCGCGGGCAGGCTCAGGTACAGCGTGTCCTGTTTTTGAAAGACCCGGAAATCTGCCAGGACACGCCCTTTGGGTGTGCACAAGGCGTTGAGCTGGCTGCAGCCTGCCGACACTTCCAGTACGTTGTTGATCAATTGTCCCTGCAGGAAGGTTTTCGCATCCTCACCGTGGACGGCGATCAATCCATGATGAGAAAGATCGGCAATGACATTGCCGGTATGTACCACCCGGGTTTCACGTACCTGGTTACCGAAACTGCTGACCCGGTCGTTGTCGATCTCAGCACCCTTGTTGACGAGAAAAGCTTTCCATTCTGATTTCATAATTATGCACCATGCGGTAGGGTCTAGCCCGCATTGTTCACCACCCTTCTACTGCGACGGCGCCATGGCACGCCCTGGCTGGCTTTCACTCGGTCGGCGCGCTCGACATAGTGCCGGCTATGCCTGCGCGCTCCTCGGTCGCGAAAGCCACCCAGGCCGCACCCTTGCTCCGTCTCGCTACGAACGGTGGTGAGAAATGCGGTTTAGCAGAATTATATACGATCCAGTGGTCGATACCAGTTGGATATTTTCTGCACACCATTGTTGCCGGATTCTGCGTCACAGGCCGGCGCAATCAGTGGGTGTCCTGGATTCTATTGGGATAAATTAGTTTTTTTCAATGGATTAGTCTATATTGCTATTATGATTGTGGAAACTCTGACGGCTCGGGATATTCGATCATTATGACAGCACAACAGGGGCGCCCGGTTTTCTTGAATCTGTTCCGGATCAGGTTTCCGGTCACGGCGGTTCTGTCGATTCTGCACCGTATTCTCGGCCTGGTTCTGGTGTTGTGTATTCCACTGGCGATCTACCTGTTCGGCAGGTCGCTGCAGGATCCGCATGGTTTCGACATGGTGCGGCAGTTGCTGCAAAATGCTTATGTCAAGCTTGTCAGTGTGCCGCTGGTGTGGGCGCTGGCACACCACCTGTTTGCCGGTATCCGCTATCTGCTGCTTGACCTGGAGTACGGGGTCGGCAAGCCGGCCGCTCGGTTCAGTGCCTACCTGGTGATCGTGGCCGCACTGGGGGTTACGTTGCTCTATGCCGGGAGCCTGTTGCGATGAGCAGGCGCTTCCAGGGGTTGAACGCGTGGCTGCTGCAGCGTGTCAGTGCACTCTACCTTGCAGTTTTTATCCTCTATCTGCTGTTTCATTTCACCCTGTCGCCACCGGCGAGTTACCACGAGTGGCGCGCCTGGGTCGCCAGCCCGGTCATCAGTACCGGCCTCTATATCTTTGTGTTGCTGTTGCTTGGCCATACCTGGGTCGGTGTACGTGATGTGTTGATGGACTATGTCTCGTCGCTGGTACTGCGTGCCGTCCTGTT
>JALUUZ010000243.1 GCA_027021095.1 Gammaproteobacteria bacterium | reverse complement strand
CCGTCAGGTAGGGGTGCCGCACATTGTGGTTTATATGAACAAGGCGGACCAGGTTGACGACGAGGAGCTGCGCGAGCTGGTGGAGATGGAGATTCGCGAGCTGCTGGACAAGTACGAGTTTCCTGGGGATGACACGCCGATCATCGTGGGATCGGCGTTGAAGGCGCTGGAGGGAGATCAGAGTGAGATTGGCGTGCCGTCGATCTACAAGCTGGTGGATGCGATGGACACGTATTTTCCGGAGCCGGTCCGGGCGGTGGACGGAGATTTTCTGATGCCGGTGGAGGATGTGTTTTCGATTTCGGGCCGAGGTACGGTGGTGACGGGACGCGTGGAGCGTGGAGTGATTACGGTTGGAGACGACGTGGAGATTGTCGGGATCAAGGACACGATGACGACGACGTGCACGGGCGTGGAGATGTTTCGCAAGCTTTTGGACCAGGGCCAGGCGGGTGACAACGTTGGGGTGTTGCTGCGTGGAGTGAAGCGCGAGGAAGTGGAGCGGGGCCAGGTGCTGGCGAAGCCGGGATCGATCACGCCGCACACGAAGTTTGAGTGTGAGGTGTATGTGTTGAGTAAGGATGAGGGAGGCCGTCATACGCCGTTTTTCAAGGGTTACCGGCCGCAGTTTTATTTTCGGACGACGGATGTGACGGGTTCGTGCGAGCTGCCGAAGGACGTGGAGATGGTGATGCCTGGGGACAATGTGAAGATGACGGTGGAGCTGATCGCCCCGATCGCGATGGAAGACGGTCTGCGCTTTGCGATCCGTGAAGGCGGCCGTACCGTCGGTGCAGGCGTCGTGTCTAAAATTATCGAATAGAGAGGAGTTAGTTAGGCCAGTAGCTCAATTGGCAGAGCGGCGGTCTCCAAAACCGCAGGTTGGGGGTTCGATTCCCTCCTGGCCTGCCAGTATTTTGGCGGGCATGTCAAACAGAGCGTCGGGCCGGGTAAAGGCAGATGGGCGATAACACAGAAGCAAAATCATCGGCACTGGACAATGTAAAACTGCTGTTGGCAACGGCGATTGCGGTTGCGGGTGCAATGGCGTTTTCTTACTACAAGGCGACCTCGACCCTGATGGGATCGCTGGTCATGCTGGTGGCATTGGGAATCGCGATGGCTTTTGCGCTGGCGACGGAAAAGGGAAAACGCGCATGGGGATTCGTCAAGGATGCGCGGATCGAGGTCAGAAAGGTGATCTGGCCGACCCGGCAGGAAACACTGCAGACGACCTTGATCGTGATCGTGATGGTGGTCATCATCGGGGTGACGATCTGGTTGATGGATCTGCTGCTGAAGACGGTGATCTACAACTTTCTGTATGTATGGTGGAAATGAATTCCGGTAGAAAGGAAAAAAGGTAACATTCATGTCCAAGCGTTGGTATGTGGTCCATGCGTATTCCGGGTTTGAAGCCAAGGTAAAGCAGTACCTGGCCGAGCGTATCAAACGTTTCGGCATGGAAGACAAGTTCGGTGAAATCATGGTGCCGACCGAGGAAGTCGTCGAAATGCGCGAAGGTCAGCAGCTGCGCAGTGAGCGCAAGTTTTTTCCAGGCTATGTACTGGTGCAGATGGAGATGACCGACGACACCTGGCACCTGGTCAAGGATACGCCGAAAGTGCTTGGCTTTATCGGTGGTACCAGTGATCATCCGGCGCCGATTACCGACAAGGAGGCTGATACCATTCTGCAGCGGGTACAGGAAGGGTCCGACAAGCCACGGCCGAAGGTGCTGTTCGAGGTCGGGGAAGTCGTGCGTGTCACCAGTGGTCCGTTCAACGACTTCAATGGCGTCGTTGAAGAAGTGAATTACGAGAAAAACAAGGTGCGGGTAGCCGTGCTGATTTTCGGGCGTTCCACCCCGGTGGATCTTGAGTTCAGCCAGGTCGAAAAGGCCTAGCCGGCGGTGCTCTTTTTTTAATTTAATGTTGACGGGGAGCCTGCAGAGTCGCTGCAGGCGCTTGCACCCAAAGAGGTATTAAACAATGGCGAAGAAGATCGAGGCTTATGTCAAGCTTCAGGTGCCTGCCGGGCAGGCCAATCCCAGTCCGCCTGTTGGTCCTGCATTGGGTCAGCATGGTGTGCAGATCATGGAATTCTGTAAGGCGTTCAATGCAAAGACACAAAACCTCGAGCAGGGTATGCCTGTACCGGTGGTGATCACTGTCTATGCGGATCGCAGTTTTACTTTTATCACCAAAACCCCTCCGGCCTCGGTATTGCTCAAAAAAGCGGCAGGCATCGACAAGGGCAGCAGTGTCCCCAATACCACGAAGGTAGGCAAGGTGACCCGTGAGCAGTTGGAAGAGATCGTCAAAACCAAGCAGCCCGACCTGACGGCGGCCGATATGGATGCCGGTGTACGTACCATTGCCGGCAGTGCCCGCAGTATGGGGATCGAAGTCGAGGGGGTCGAGTGATGGCAAAGCTCAGCAAGAGACAGAAACTGATTCGCGAAAAGCTGGATCGCCAGAAAATTTACCCGGCTGAAGAGGCTTTTGCACTGCTCAAAGAGCTGCCGGGAGCGAAATTCACCGAGTCGGTCGATGTCAGTGTCAATCTTGGCGTCGACCCGCGCAAATCCGACCAGGTGGTCAGGAGTTCGTCGGTATTGCCGCATGGCACAGGCAAGACCGTGCGTGTCGCGGTATTTACCTCCGGCGCCAATGCCGAAGCGGCTAAAAAGGCCGGCGCCGATGTGGTCGGCATGGAAGACCTGGCGGAAAAAATCAAAGGCGGAGATTTGAACTATGATGTAGTGATCGCTTCGCCTGACGCAATGCGCGTCGTCGGGGCGCTGGGGCAGATCCTGGGTCCGCGGGGCTTGATGCCGAATCCGAAGGTCGGCACGGTCACGCCGGATGTCGCCCAGGCCGTCAGTAACGCCAAGTCGGGCCAGGTCAGGTACCGTACCGACAAGGCCGGGATCATCCACTGCTCGATCGGCAAGGTCGATTTTGAAGTCAGTGCGTTGAAAGAAAATCTCGAGGCGCTGCTGGCAGACCTGCAGAAGGCGAAGCCTTCGAGTGCCAAGGGTGTCTATATGAACAAGATTACGGTTTCTTCGACCATGGGCCCGGGCATCACGGTCGACCAGGCCAGTTTGAAGATTTAGTCAGACTTTGGATTGCCGTTTCGACCTGTACTGACCTTGTGTCAGAACCGGCAGGAACGGTAGTCGTCAAAGACCGCAGGTACGCCGGCGGCTTGTTTTCAGCCGCCGGCGTTTAAACCAGCCTGCGCAGACGGCCAGTCCTGAAAGGTATGAGCAAGACCACGCTGTATGCGGTCTTCTGCAGCACTGCCTTAAGGCTTGTCGTTTAGATGGGTGGAGTGCTTACAGCGCTCTGAGGCATGCTGTTTCTAGGAGGCATTATGAGTTTAACTCTGGAACAGAAAAAACAAGTGGTTGCTGAAGTTGCGCAGGTCGCAACCAGTGCTCATTCGGCGATTGCCGCCGAATACCGGGGCCTGACAGTGGACCAGCTCACCGACCTGCGTGCCAAGGCGCGTAATGAAGGTGTCTATCTGCGGGTGGTCAAGAACACCCTCGCAAGACGTGCGGTCGAAGGTACGGAATTCGAGTGCATGTCCGCGCAGCTGACCGGTCCGCTGATGCTGGCTTTTTCGCAGGAAGACCCTGGTGCGGCAGCGCGTTTGATCGACGCTTTTGCCAAGGACAACGACAAGCTGGTCGTCAGGCTGGTCGCGATCGGTGGGAGCCTGCTGGATGCGTCAGACATCAAAAAGCTGGCCAGCCTGCCGAATCGCGAGCAGGCGATCAGCCAGTTGATGGCAGTCATGCGGGCACCGCTGGACAAGCTGGCGCGGACACTCAACGAGGTGCCGGGCAAGCTTGTACGCACCTTGGCCGCAGTCAAAGAGCAAAAGGATTCAGCATCCTGATTTTGAACTATATTTAGGAGTACAGTGATGGCAGTTTCAACTGAAGAAATTCTTGATACTATTTCCAACATGACCGTGATGGAGGTTGTCGACCTGATCGCGGCGATGGAGGATAAATTCGGTGTCACCGCAGCAGCACCTGCAGCAGCTGTTGTCGCCCCGGCTGACGGTGGTGGCGAAGCGGCTGCGGAGAAGGACGAGTTCGACGTGGTCCTGACTGCAATCGGTGACAAGAAAGTGAATGTGATCAAGGCAGTACGCGCGATTACAGGCGCTGGCCTGAAAGACGCCAAGGAGATGGTCGAAGGCGCACCGGCAACATTGAAGGAAGCGGTTGCCAAGGCCGAAGCGGAAGAAATGAAGAAGCAACTTGAAGAGGCTGGAGCATCAGTCGAACTTAAATAACTTGTTAGTCAAGTCATAAGTCAAGTACACGATCCAGGCTGGTAGCGGATGTTGCCGGCCTGGTCGTGTTGTTTATTGATACGGAATTTTGTGCGGGGATTCCGTCCGCAGAGCGAACAACCGGACAGGAAGTGCCTGTTTTTACCAAAGGCAGCCGTATGCCCTTGGTAAATTTATAAATGAGTTTGAAGTTTTTTTCAATAACAAATTGCGTGCGACAAGCTGAGGTATTGCAACATGGCATACACTTTTACCGAGAAAAAGCGAATTCGTAAGGATTTCGGTAAGCAAAAAAGCGTTTTGGGCGTTCCCTTTCTGCTGGCGATTCAACTCGATTCGTACAAGAAGTATCTGCAGGAAGATACGGATCCGGACAAGCGCAAGGATGTCGGTTTGCATGCCGCATTGAACTCGGTGTTTCCGATCGTCAGCTACACGGGCAATGCTGAACTGAAGTACATCAGCTATCGCCTCGGACAGCCGGCCTTCGATGTCAAGGAATGTCAGTTGCGCGGCCTGACCTATTCAGCCCCTTTGCGGGTCAAGGTGCAGCTGATCATCTATGACAAGGAATCCGCGAACAAGACCGTCAAGGACATCAAGGAGCAGGAAGTCTACATGGGCGAAATGCCGTTGATGACCAATACCGGTACCTTCGTGATCAACGGCACCGAGCGGGTGATCGTGTCACAACTGCACCGTTCACCTGGTGTGTTTTTCGACCATGACAAGGGCAAAACCCACTCCTCCGGTAAAAAACTGTACAACGCCAGGGTGATCCCGTACCGCGGTTCCTGGCTGGATTTCGAGTTCGATCCCAAGGACTGTGTGTTCGTGCGCATCGACCGCCGCCGCAAGCTGCCGGCGACGATTCTGTTACGGGCACTGGAATACACCGATGAAGAAATACTTCGCTTGTTCTTCGAAACCATCGATTTCACTTTTCACAAGAACGGCATGGTGAAAATGGCACTGGTCCCGTCCCGGCTCAAGGGCGAGACGGCACTGGTGGATATCAAAGTCAAATCCAAGGTGATCGTCGAGGAAGGCAAGCGTATCACGCAGCGCGTGATCAACCAGATGGAAAAAGCGAAACTCAAGACCTTGGAGTTGCCACAGAGCTACCTGATCGGCAAGGTGGTTGCGCATGACGTGGTCGACACCGAGACCGGAGAAGTGCTGGTCAAGGTCAATGATGTGCTGACCGAAGAGTCGATTGCCGCGATGCAGGAGGCCGGGGTCAAGTCGATCAGCGTGCTGCATATCAACGATCTCGAGCATGGGCCGTTTATTTCCGATACGCTGCGTATCGATCCGACCAGCACCCGGCTCGAGGCCGTGGTGGAGATCTACCGGATGATGCGCCCGGGAGAGCCGCCGACCAAGGACGCGGCCAACAACCTGTTCGCCAACCTGTTTTTCAACGAAGAGCGCTACGACCTGTCCGCGGTCGGCAGAATGAAATTCAACCGCCGGGTCGGGCGTACTGAAGACACTGGCCCTGGAGTGCTGGATAAAGAGGATATCGTCGCGGTGCTCAAGACACTGATCGACATCCGCAATGGCAACGGCCAGACTGACGATATCGATCACTTGGGCAACCGCCGTGTACGTTGTGTCGGCGAAATGACCGAGAATGTGTTTCGTGTCGGCCTGGTCAGGGTCGAGCGCGCCGTCAGGGAGCGCCTGGCACTGGCCGAGTCTGAAGGCCTGATGCCGCAGGAGTTGATCAATGCCAAGCCTGTCGCGGCGGCCATCAAGGAGTTTTTCGGTTCCAGCCAGCTGTCGCAGTTTATGGATCAGAACAATCCCTTGTCCGAGGTGACGCACAAGCGCCGTATCTCGGCCCTGGGGCCAGGTGGGCTGACACGCGAGCGTGCCGGTTTCGAGGTCCGTGACGTGCATACCACGCACTATGGCCGTGTCTGTCCGATCGAGACCCCGGAAGGCCCGAACATCGGCCTGATCAATTCGCTGGCGGTGTACGCGCGGACCAATGACTATGGTTTTCTCGAGACTCCGTACCGCAAGGTGGTCAAGGGTAAAGTGACCGATGAGATCGATTACCTGTCAGCGATCGAGGAAGGTCAGTATATCATCGCCCAGGCCAATGCCGAGGTCGACGGCAAGAACAACCTGGTTGGTGAGTTGGTGTCATGCCGGCATGCCAACGAGTTTACCTTGAATCCACCGAAGGATGTCCAGTACATGGATGTCTCTCCGCGCCAGGTGGTGTCGGTGGCGGCAAGCCTGATACCGTTCCTGGAGCACGACGACGCAAACCGTGCGCTGATGGGCTCGAACATGCAGCGCCAGGCGGTGCCGACGCTGCGTGCACAGAAACCGCTGGTCGGTACCGGGATGGAGCGTACCGTGGCCGAGGATTCCGGCGTGACCGTGGTCGCCGAACGTGGTGGTGTAGTCGATACCGTCGATGCCAGCCGTATCGTGGTGCGTGTCAACGATGACGAGGCGACAGTCGGCCAGTCCGGTGTCGATATCTATACATTGACCAAGTATACGCGTTCGAACCAGAACACCTGTATCAACCAGCGCCCGTTGGTCAAGCCGGGTGACCGGATTTCGCGCGGCGATGTGCTGGCGGACGGTCCTTCGACCGATCTCGGCGAACTGGCACTGGGGCAGAACCTGCTGGTCGCGTTTATGCCTTGGAACGGTTACAACTTTGAAGACTCGATCCTGATCTCGGAGCGCGTGGTGCAGGAAGACCGGCTGACGACGATTCATATCGAAGAATTGAGCTGTATCGCGCGTGATACCAAGCTTGGTTCGGAGGAGATTTCCGGTGATATCCCGAATGTCGGTGAATCGGCATTGGCCAAGCTCGATGAGTCGGGCATCGTGTTTATCGGTGCCGAGGTCAAGCCCGGCGATATTCTTGTCGGCAAGGTGACGCCGAAGGGCGAAACCCAGTTGACACCGGAGGAAAAACTGCTGCGCGCGATTTTTGGCGAGAAGGCTTCGGATGTGAAGGATACTTCGTTGCGTGTGCCTTCAGGTATGGACGGCACAGTGATCGACGTGCAGGTGTTTACCCGTGATGGCGTGACCAAGGACAAGCGTGCACTCGAGATCGAACAGGCGCAGATCGACCAGATCAAGCATGATCTCGACGACCAGTACCGGATCGTCGAGAACGACATCTACCAGCGTGTCGAGCGCTTGTTGCTGAACAAGGTGGCCGATGGCGGCCCGAACAAGCTGGGTGCCAACACCAAGATCACCAAGGCCTACCTGGATGAATTACCGCGTGAAAAATGGTTCGAGATCAGGCTGCACAACGAGGACTACAACAACCAGCTGGCCAAGGCGGCCGAACAGCTGAAGCAGCAGCAAGAGGACCTTAAGGCCCGTTTCGAGTTGAAGCGTGAAAAGATCACGATGGGGGATGATCTGCCTCCGGGTGTCTTGAAAATGGTCAAGGTCTACCTGGCGGTCAAACGGCGTATCCAGCCGGGTGACAAGATGGCCGGCCGGCATGGCAACAAAGGGGTGATTTCGCAGATCGTTCCGGTCGAGGATATGCCATACACCAAGGACGGGACACCGGCAGACATCGTGCTGAATCCGCTGGGGGTGCCGTCACGGATGAATGTCGGCCAGGTGCTTGAAACTCATCTCGGCTGGGCAGCCAAGGGGCTGGGACTGAAAATCGGCGAGATGCTGCAGCAGCAGGCCAAGGCCGAGGAGCTGCGCAAGTTTCTCAACCAGATCTATAACTCTTCCGGCAAGAAGGAAGAGCTGGACCAGTTCAGTGACGAGGAGATACTGGAGCTGGCCGAGAACCTCAAAGACGGCGTGCCGATGGCGACGCCGGTCTTCGACGGTGCGCACGAGACTGAGATCAAGAACATGCTCAAACTCGCCGGTCTGCCGGAATCGGGCCAGGCGACTTTGTATGATGGCCGTACCGGTGAGCCGTTCGAACGGCCGGTCACCTTGGGCTATATGTACATGCTGAAACTGAACCACCTGGTTGACGACAAGATGCATGCCCGTTCGACCGGGCCTTACAGCCTGGTGACCCAGCAACCGCTGGGTGGCAAGGCGCAGTTCGGTGGTCAGCGGTTCGGGGAAATGGAAGTCTGGGCGTTGGAAGCCTACGGGGCGTCGTATACCTTGCAGGAGATGTTGACCGTCAAGTCGGACGATGTCAATGGCCGGACCAAGATGTACAAGAATATCGTTGATGGCGATCATCGTATGGAGGCGGGTATGCCCGAGTCCTTCAATGTTCTGATCAAGGAGATCCGGTCGCTGGGAATCAATATCGAGCTGGAGCAGGATTAGCAGTTACTCGTCCTTATCAACTGGGAGCTGAAATGAAAGAATTACTGAATCTTTTCAAGGCACAGGGTCACGCAGAGGATTTCGACACGATTCACATCGGGTTGACGTCGCCGGACATGATTCGTTCTTGGTCGCATGGCGAGGTCAAAAAACCAGAGACGATCAATTACCGTACGTTCAAACCGGAACGTGATGGCCTGTTCTGTGCCAAGATCTTCGGGCCGGTCAAGGACTATGAATGCCTGTGCGGCAAGTACAAACGTCTCAAGCACCGCGGCGTGGTGTGTGAGAAATGCGGGGTCGAAGTCACCTTGAGCAAGGTCCGGCGCGAACGCATGGGGCATATCGAGCTGGCCAGCCCGGTGGCACATATCTGGTACCTGAAATCGCTGCCTTCACGGATCGGCCTGTTACTGGATATGACGCTGCGCGACATCGAACGCGTGCTGTATTTCGAGGCCTACGTGGTGACCAATCCCGGCATGATCGATGAATTCGAGCGCGGCCAGTTGCTGTCGGACGAGATGTACCTGGAAGCGGTCGAGCAGTATGGTGACGATTTCGAAGCTAAAATGGGTGCCGAGGCGGTCTACGAGCTGTTGATGCAGCTGGATCTGAAGCATGAGTCCGAAACACTGCGTGGGGAAATCGCCGCGACCAATTCCGAGACCAAGCTGAAGCGCTTGACCAAGCGTTTGAAACTGGTCGAGTCGTTTATCAGTTCCGGGAATCAACCGGAATGGATGGTGATGACGGTACTGCCTGTGCTGCCGCCGGACCTGCGTCCGCTGGTGCCGCTGGATGGTGGACGTTTTGCGACATCGGATCTCAATGACCTGTACCGCCGGGTGATCAACCGTAACAACCGCCTGAAGCGGCTTTTGGAGTTGAACGCGCCGGACATCATCGTGCGCAATGAAAAACGCATGTTGCAGGAGTCTGTCGATGCGCTGCTGGACAACGGCCGCCGCGGGCGTGCAATCACTGGCAGCAACAAGCGGCCGCTCAAGTCGCTGGCGGACATGATCAAGGGCAAGCAGGGGCGCTTTCGCCAGAATCTGCTGGGTAAGCGTGTCGATTATTCGGGCCGTTCGGTGATCGTGGTCGGGCCGACATTGAAACTGCACCAGTGCGGCCTGCCGAAGAAAATGGCACTGGAGCTGTTCAAGCCGTTTATATTCAGCAAGCTGACCTTGAGCGGCATGGCAACGGCGATCAAGGCTGCAAAGAAGCAGGTGGAGCGTGAGGGCAGCGAGGTCTGGGACTTTCTCGAAGAAGTGATTCGCGAACACCCGGTGATGCTCAATCGTGCGCCGACGCTGCACCGGCTGGGGATCCAGGCGTTCGAGCCGGTATTGATCGAAGGCAAGGCGATTCAGTTGCATCCACTGGTCTGTACCGCGTTCAACGCGGACTTCGATGGTGACCAGATGGCAGTGCATGTGCCGTTGTCGATCGAGGCGCAGCTCGAGGCACGTGCGTTGATGATGTCGACCAATAATATTCTGTCGCCGGCCAGCGGCGACCCGATCATCGTTCCGTCACAGGACGTGGTGCTTGGCCTCTATTACATGACCCGGCAGCGTATCAATGCCAAGGGTGAAGGCATGGTGTTTGCCGACACCAAGGAAGTCTACCGGGCGATGGAAAACAAAGTCGTCGATCTGCATGCGATGGTCAAGGTGCGTGTGACCGAGACGCTGCCGGACGAAAACGGTGAACTGGTCGACCACACCGAGGTCAAGGACACGACCGTTGGCCGTGCGCTGCTGTATGACATAGTGCCGGAAGGCCTGCCGTATGAGCTGGTCAACCGGGATATGACCAAAAAGGCGATCTCCAACGTAATCAATGTCTGTTACCGCAAGCTCGGGTTGAAGGCGACCGTGATCTTTGCCGACCAGCTGATGTATACCGGGTTTCGTTATTCGACCTACGCCGGCGTGTCGTTTGGAGTCGACGACATGGTGATTCCGGAAAGCAAGGCGGAAATCCTGGCTGCGGCCGAGGAGGAAGTCAGGAATATCGAAGCACAGTACCAGAACGGCCTGGTGACCCGTGGCGAGCGCTACAACAAGGTCATCGATATCTGGTCGCGCACCAATGACCAGGTCGCCAAGGCGATGATGGAGAAGCTGGCGACCGAGACGGTGATCGATGCCGATGGTAACGAGGTAAAACAGCCGTCGTTCAACTCGATCCACATGATGGCCGATTCCGGGGCGCGGGGCAGCGCGGCGCAGATCCGTCAGCTTGCCGGCATGCGTGGGTTGATGGCCAAGCCGGACGGTTCGATCATCGAAACGCCGATCACCGCGAACTTCCGTGAGGGCTTGAACGTCAACCACTACTTTATTTCGACGCATGGTGCGCGTAAGGGACTGGCGGATACCGCACTGAAGACCGCAAACTCGGGTTACCTGACACGCCGGCTCGTCGATGTGGCGCAGGACCTGGTCGTGACCGAACATGATTGCGGGACTGAGCAGGGTATCGAAATGCGTGCCATTATCGAAGGCGGTGATACGATCGAAACACTGGCCGACCGGGTGCTCGGGCGCGTGGTGGCACGTGACGTCATGGGCTCTGGCGCGCGCAGCGACGAAGTACTGATCCCGCGCAATACGCTGCTCGATGAAAACTGGGTCGAAAGACTCGACGGCTTAGGTGTCGATACCATCCATGTCAGGTCGCCGATTTCCTGTGAAAGCCGGTATGGGGTCTGTTCCAACTGCTATGGCCGGGATCTGGC
>JALUUZ010000242.1 GCA_027021095.1 Gammaproteobacteria bacterium | reverse complement strand
CTGCTGGACCAAAAACTGCGTGAATGCTGGAACCACAGCGCCCAGGTCGCTGCGATCGCCAGTGTGATCGCCGCACAGACACCCGGACTGGAAAAAGACCAGGCGATGCTGATCGGCCTGGTGCATGATATCGGCAAGCTGCCGATCCTGGTACATGCCGAGGAAATGCCCGAGCTGCTCGACAACGAGGCACTGCTCAACAGTCTGCTGGCCAGGCTGCATACCATCGTCGGTGAAAAGATCCTGAACAGCTGGCAGCTGCCGGAGATTCTTGTCAAGGCCGCAAGTGAACACGAAAATATTCACTACCGGCATGACGGCCCCCCCGACTATACTGATGTCACCATCGTCGCCAACCTGCAAAGCGTCTACGGGCAGGAACATCCGCTGGGCCAGGTCGACTGGTCGACAGTCCCGGCGTTTGAAAAACTCGGTATCGCCACCGATGTCGAATTCGTCGAGATCGAGGAAAACAAGGCACAGGTCGAGGAAATCGAGAGCATCCTGACCGCCACTTGATCTTCGACGGCACAGCTTGTAGGCTGAACGCCTGCTGATTCAGAAACACCGATGACATGGCTTCATGGCACGTCTACATCCTGCGCTGCGCCGACGATTCCTTGTATACAGGCATTGCGCGCGATGTCGAAAAAAGACTCGACGAGCACAACCGGCATGACCGCAAGGCAGCCAAATACACCCGCGCACGCCGCCCCGTCGAACTGGTCTATGTCGAGCCTTGCATTTCGCGCTCCGCCGCCTGCAAACGTGAAGCACAGATCAAGGCGATGCGCAAAGCCGCCAAACACGCCCTAATCCGGGCGCATATGCGGAAACAGCAGCACATCCCGGATCGACGCTGAATCGGTAAAGAACATGATCAGCCTGTCTATGCCGATGCCTTCCCCCGCCGTGGGCGGCAGGCCGTATTCCAGCGCACAGATATAATCTTCATCGTAATACATCGCTTCCAGGTCCCCGGCTTCCTTGTCTGCCACCTGTTGACGAAAACGCTCGGCCTGGTCTTCCGGGTCATTGAGTTCGGAAAACCCGTTGGCAAGCTCACGCCCGGCGATAAAGAACTCGAACCGGTCGGTGACACCCGGATCATGGTCGTTGCGCCGTGCCAGTGGCGACACTTCGGTCGGATAAGCCGTGATAAAAGTCGGATCACGCAGTTTTTCTTCGACCGTCTTCTCGAAGATCTCGAGCTGTATCTTGCCGGTGCCGTAGGAATCCTTGACGGCGATCCCGAGTTGTTCGGCCGCTGCCCTGGCCTGGGCCAGGTCCTCCAGCTGTGCGGCGGTCAAGCCGGGATTGTATTTCAGTACTGCCTCTTTAAGGGTCATGCGTACGAAGGGTTTGCCGAGATCGACCTCCTGCCCCTGGTAGGAAATCACACTCCTGCCGAGCACGTCTTCGGCAATTCCACGTACCAGCTCCTCGGTGCGATCCATCAGTTCATGGTAATCGGTATAAGCCTGGTAGAACTCGAGCATCGTAAACTCGGGGTTGTGCCGGGTCGAAAGCCCCTCGTTACGGAAATTGCGGTTGATTTCGAACACACGTTCGAGGCCACCGACGACCAGGCGCTTCAGGTACAGCTCCGGGGCGATGCGCAGATACAGCTCCATGTCCAGCGCATTGTGGTAAGTCACGAACGGCCGTGCTGCCGCGCCGCCGGGAATCGGCTGCATCATCGGTGTCTCGACTTCGAGAAAGCCTTCTTCGATAAAATAGTTACGAATGTAGGCGATGATCGCAATCCGCAGCGTAAACACCTCGCGTGTCGCTTCGTTCATCATCAGGTCGAGATAGCGCTGCCGGTAGCGGGTCTCGGTATCGGTCAGGCCGTGGAACTTGTCCGGTAACGGGCGCAATGACTTGGTCAGCATGCAAAGATCGGCGGCCTTGACCGACAATTCACCGGTATTGGTCTTGAACATGGTGCCTTCGACGCCGATGATATCGCCTATGTCCCAGGTTTTAAACTCCTGGTACTTCCCTTCCGGCAGGTTGTCACGCTGCAAAAACACCTGGATACGGCCGGACATATCCATCAGGTGTGTAAAACTGGATTTACCCATGACCCGCTTGGCCATCATCCGCCCGGCGATCTTGACGTGGATATTCTCCTGCTCCAACGTCTCCTTGTCCTTGTCACTGTATTTGTCGATCAGGTCTGCCGCCACCTCGTTGCGCCGGAACTCGTTGGCAAAAGCCTTCCCCTGTTCACGCAGTTTCTGCAGCTTCACACGCCGCTCGGCGATCAGCCTGTGTTCGTCGTCATTGCTCATAGTGATTCCCGATATGTCTATAAACCTGATTTCAGGCTTGCTTCAATAAAAAAATCGATATTGCCGTCGAGCACCGCCTGGGTGTTGCTGGTCTCGATATTGGTACGCAGATCCTTGATCCGCGACTGGTCCAGCACATAGGAACGGATCTGGCTGCCCCAGCCTATGTCTGTCTTGCTTTCTTCCAGCGCCTGCTGCTCCTGGCGCCGTGCCTGCGCCTCCAGTTCATAAAGCTTG
>JALUUZ010000241.1 GCA_027021095.1 Gammaproteobacteria bacterium | reverse complement strand
GGTTGCGGCGCCATATGATCTGCGAGCTGACCACGCGGCAGCCGCTCTGTTTTTGCCTGGCAAAAGAAGAATGACTGTTCCCTGCCAGGGCTGCCGCAAGCAGGATTGCTGCCACTAGCCCGCATTGCTCACCACCGTTCGTCGCGAGACGGTGCAAGGGTGCGGCCTGGGTGGCTTTCGCGACCGAGGAGCGCGCAGGCAAGGTAGGGTGCGTTGTACGCACCGTAGAAGGGTGGTGAGAAATGCGGGCTAGATAACTGACATGGTTTCTGTTCATGATAAATCTCCTGGCTCTTATTGCTCCCCACCGTTCGTCACCAAACGGCTCCGGTATCCCTGGCAGGATGCGCGGCGCGTCACCACGCCCCGTGTAAAGCGATTTGACAGGTCTGTGATATCGATACCCGGCCTGCAAGTTATTTTCTGCATCGAATTGCGAAATCCACATGATAGTGTTCATCGTGCCTGACCCATGACCGTTTTGTGGAAAACCTGATCCTGCTTTTAAGATAAGCACCATACTTGGTATTCAGCAAGTAGGGTTGCAGCGCCGGATCGAAGATAACACGCCACAGCCTGGCGCCATGCGCCCTTGCCGCCCGGTCCAGGCTCACGAGATGAGCGGCCATCGCGGTAAAATCGATTCGATACCCGCCGGATCTTCCATGCCGGTCGAACTCGATCGCATAACCAAACCGGTTCGAGTAACTGCTCGGCAGATACACTGACCTGCTCCGCCTGTCCAACACCGGCACCATAAAATCCACCGACAGGCCGTTCTGATGCGTTTTATGCGGCCTGAACCGTCCTCCCCGCCGGAAACCGGTTTCACCGTACCTGAACACCTTGCCCGGCTGCCTGGCTTCCAGGTCCTTGTATGCGGCAATCACGATCTTTCTGACCGTCGAGTGTACGAAGTTCCTGCCAAGCATCTCCGCCACCTTGCTGTAACTGGCAAAATTCCTGCCCTTGCCCGGCAGCTGCACACCGCGTTCGAGCCTGCCCCTGGCCGTGGTACCGTAACAGGTACTCTCACTGATGCCAAGCTGCGAATGCAACAACAAAAATATCATCCATAGTGAATAGCGCATAGTCACCCTCTTTTACGCAGGCGGGCGTAAGAGTACATGAGTGTTGTACAGCAATAGCAAATCCAATCATACCACGCAGCCCTGACTTTTTTACTTGGCAGAATGCGTTGACTGCACATGGCGCCGGTTGCGCCATTTCATTGCGAACCGGGTTCAATGACACTTGGCTTGTTCAATCGTCCAATATAGACACTGAACACAAAGTCTAGTATAAAGAACGAGCAGTAACTGATTGAATCGACAGTATATGAAAGACACACAATACCGTGATGCGCTGCCCATCGGAAGTTTCCTGCAGGAATACCGCCTGGACGGGGTACTAGGCCGCGGCAGCTTTGGTGTCACTTACCTGGGGTTCGATACACATCTTGAAAAAAAAGTAGCGATCAAGGAGTATTTTCCAAGCGAACACGGGGTGCGCACCGATGGAACGCTGGTAAAGCCCAGATCCAGTCACGACGAAACCGAGTATTTGTGGGGGCGTGACCGCTTCCTCGATGAAGCGCAATCACTGGCGCATTTCAATCACCCCAATATCAACCGGGTGCATCGCTTTTTTCAGTCGAACAATACCGCCTATATCGTTCTGGAATACCTCGATGGAATCGTGCTCGAGAAACTACTGCATACGGGCCATGTGTTTGGTGCGCAGGAACTGACAGCACTGTTCTGCCAGCTTGCTGATGGCCTCAAGGCAATACATACGGCGGGTTACGTGCATCGTGATATCAAACCAGGCAATATCATGATCCTGAAAGAAGGTCGCCCCGTCCTTTATGACTTTGGCGCAGCCCGGATCGCTATCGGCGTCAAAACCAAGTCCATTACCACGGTGCTTACACCGGGTTACGCACCGCTCGAACAATACGACGGAAAGACAGATACCATCGGCCCGTGGACGGACATTTACGCGCTGGGCATGGTGCTGTATCGATGCATCACCGGAATCGAGGACAACGCATTGCCCGACGCGGTAGCCCGCGCCAGGGCGGTCTATGCCGGGTCGGGACAGGATTTACTGACCTTTGAAGACGGCATCGAGTCCCGGTACAGCAAAGCACTGTGCGACAAGGTCAGATGGGCAACAGCATTGAACGAAAAAGAAAGACCACAAAGCATCGAAGACTGGATAGGCGCGTGGGATGGGTGCGAAAAAGCCGTTCTCCAGGTAGAGGACACCCCCGAAGAAGCAATGCCTGAGAAGACAGAACCGGCCGTGGCCGCAGCAACTCCATCAGGCCTCGACAGGCCCGCCGTGACTTGGACGATGTTCAAAGGCGCCAAGCTGTACTCGGTTTCGATAATCGCGTTCAGTGTCATTCTGGCTGCTGCAGCGCTTTACCTGGTTTACAAAAACACGAACCCCACGACGAAAGGCAGACTGTATTTCAATAAAGGTCAATACGACTTGGCAATCAAGGAATACAGCAGCGCGATCAAACA
>JALUUZ010000240.1 GCA_027021095.1 Gammaproteobacteria bacterium | reverse complement strand
TTTTTTGATGCTTGCCGCGCAGTTTGAACCGGGTCTTGTCATGATCGAAACTGGTCGATTTCCACCCTCGCTCGTTGTGACACCGCTGGCACTTCCTGCCGAGGCGCTGCTTATGCATATCGTCCTTACGGTGACAGGCATCACATGCTACTGCTGCATTGCGGTATTTTTTCCCTGGCCGATGACAGGCCTTGCACTCCAGGCGGCGATGCCGGCCGCGTAATACAAAGTCCGTATGCCGATGGTTGAAATTACGCTTGTCAAGCTTGACGATATCACCTTGACGGCCGATATGTTCTGTATGACATGTTCGACACTGGTTGTTCCTGACTTTTCTCGATTTGCCATGAAATCCTTTGCGCTGCCGGATGTCCGCTGCCACCTTGTCGTGGCATTCCAGGCACAACATCGCCTGCGCACCCTTATGAAAACGCAGGTGGCAGCTGTCGCATTTTTTTTCGTAACGAGCATGCCCTTCGATGACCTTGCCGGGCATGATAAAGGTCTCGGCAGAACCTGCGCTGAGCACCAACGGCAGGCATAGCAACATCAACCCAGCAACCAAATCGAGTTTGAACAGCAAATCCCCCTCCTTGTCGTTCCTCAGTCACGGCTCCCGTCACCCGATGACTTCATCAGGTCAAATACGACCACAGCATGTCACGCCCCGCCATGCGAAGACCGGCTAATACATATGCACGACGATGACATGCAATACGGCGGTAAAAAACAATACGATAAACAGCGGGAAATGCAATACATGCCACAGCGAAAACAGTTTCTCGTACACGGCAAAGTTGGCGGCGCGCCGCAGACTGAAAAAATAGCGCTCTATCATTCCCTTGAATTTCACATACAGGTATTTTTTTTCCCGGCGTGACAAGGCCCTGTACTCGGGCGACGTGTAAACCTGTGTCCTGACCAGGCGCACCAGGCTGTTGGCGTATTCATGTGACTTGAGGTTGATCACCGGCAACGCAAGCAGGTGTGACCAGAACCCGCTGCGCCTGCGCAGATAAGCCTCGAACCGTTCGATGATCGCAAGCGCCGGTGCGGACAGGGTGATACGCCTGTTCAAGACCTGCTTTTGTGCTTCCAGATCCTGGCGTATCTGCGCATAAGTATAGTGATGATCGTGGCGCCGGCTGTGTACCTGCCGGTAGATAAACCGGCCGATGATTCCGCTGACAACGACGACCAGCATCGACACCAGCGCCACTGCGCTGTTGAGTGACCCAAGACTGAAATTGGCATGAAACAGGATCAACAGCGGCCCGACGATCCCCAGTACCATGTGCAGGCGAAACCAGTAACGCATCCTGCCAAAGTGACGTAAAAACTTGAAATACTTTCTGGCCGGGTAAAACATCAGTAACAGTATCATCGACGCCCCGATGATACCGAGATAATAACCGACTCCCTCCTTGGCGACGATGATACTGTCCTCACGGTTAAGCCAGCCGCGTACGAGCAACAACACTGCCAGCAGTGCAAACACCAACGTGGCCAGCTTCAACAAGACTGGCTCGGCGCGTGCTGCGCTGCTGTGTGCACGTGTCTTGCCAACCGGCCCGCTTGCCGAAGCCGACCGGTGGTCGGTTCGCTTGCGCCCGGCATCCGCCGTGGCCTGTTGCCTGCGCTGCACAGCTAGCTTTGCGCCTGGCTCCGGCACAGGCGTGCTGCCCGAACGCCGGTTCTGCGGCTTATTGTAGGTAATAGGCTCCATCGTGCCATTACCGCCTGCTGGTTCCGGGAACGGCCTCCACACCGGGAGAACCCAATCGTTTAGAAAATCCCCAGGAACTTTCCTTTGGCGGCATGCTTCTCCAATAGACGTACGATGTGACTATACCCTCCCTGGCGTGCCAACTGCAAGGCCGAAAATTTATTGCGGTTTCGCAGATTGACCCTGGCCCGGTGTTTGAGCAACAACCTGACCATAGGCAGATGGCCTTTTTCCGCCGCGATCATCAACGCGGTCGAATTAAAACTATTTTTCGCATTGACATCCGCACCAGCTTTCAACAACGCTGTTGCGATACTGACATAGCCGTGGCCACTGGCTACCATCAGTGGCGTATCACCTATTTTGTTCTTGCTGTTCACGCTGGCGCCGGCATGAATCAGCTGCACGACGATACGCGGTTTGCCTTCGGCCGCCATCTGCGACAACAGACTGTTGCCGTGATGATCCTGGACATTGACGCTGGCACCGGCTTTCAACAGGTACTGACTGGTACGGTGCGCACCAGCCAGGACCGCATACCATAGCGCAGTATACCCCCTGGCGTCACGCTGCTCGAGCGTTGCGCCGTGCCGGACCAGCAGGCGGCTGATCTCCAGCGCATCTTTCCCGGCACTCCACATCAGCGCTGTCGTCCCGTCGCGCTGCGCCGCGTTGACCCCGGCACGATGCCGCAGCAGCACCCTGACTGACTTCAACGCACCTGACTTTGCCGCCAGGATCAACGCCGTCTCACCAGCCGTACTGGTTTGTCCGCCGTCTGCACCGGCTGACAGCAAATAGGCAACCACACTGTCATGGCCATGCGCAGCGGCCAGCATCAGTGCGGTATAGCCCTGCTTCTGCCTGGCATCCAATTTGGCACCAGCCTCGGTCAGCTGCCTGACGATCTGCAGGTGCCCTTTCCACGCTGCGCGCATCAACGCGTTGTAACCATCTTCATCGCGCCGTTCGATCGCCACCCCTTTGCGCTGCAACAGCCTGGCCACCATATCGCTCCGGCCCCGCCACGCCGCTTCCATCAACAGGCTCCAGCCTTTGTACAGCCTGCTCATCCCGCCATCCGGCAAGGACCCGTTCATACCTGGCACGATGGCCACCAGCGTGCTGTGCGCCTTGGCGCCGCGACCGAGCAGCAACGCACCGATCTGCCGCAGTTGGAGTCTGCGCGCATAATCAAGCGCACTGTTACCCTTTTTATCCACCCTGTTCAGGTCGACACCCTTCTCCACCAATGCGCTGACCACCAGGCTGTTTTTCGACTTGACTGCCAGGATCAACGGCGTCTGTCCGAACCGGTTGCTGCGATCCAGGCCGAGACCGGTGTTGATCAGCAACAAGGCCGTCGCCGTGCGCTTGTTACGAATCGCATGCACCAACGCCGTCTCCCCAGCATCATCCTGGCTTGCTGCGTCGGCCTTGTGCTGCAGCAGAAACCTCACCATCTCCTTATGCCCCTTGGCGGCAGCCAGGATCAACGCCGTCTTGCCGCGCTCATCCCGGCTGTCGACCGGCACGCCGGCAACGACATAGCGTTTGAGCCGTGCCAGCGCACCACGTCTGACCGCGACAAAAAACGCCTGCCTGCGTTGTCGCGGATCGAGTGCAAGCTGACGTACCGGGTCCTGCAAGTGCCTGAGTCGCGCCAACGCAGGCCGGTAACCGGCAGACGCTGCTTTGTTCAACCAGTGTGTCGCCTTCGCAGAATCCCTGGCGACATGTTCACCGCGTAGATAAAGCGTGCCCAACAGGTACTGTGCACGCGGAAAATTCTGACCGGCGGATTTTTCAATCCAGCCGACCGCCGCGCGGGGATCGCGGCCGACTCCGCGTCCGGCCAGCAGCAACACACCGGTATGGTACTGTGCCGCCTTGTCGCCTTGCCTGGCTGCGCTGAGGTAGAATCTGTAGGCCTCGGCAAACCGGCCGGTTCGAATCGCTTTTTTTGCTGCCGCCAGGTCAGCGGCCAGGTCGGCTGTCAACGTTGCTGCCGGGCCGAGGAACAGGCCGAGAAAAACAAGGTATCGAATAAAGTGAGTGCGCATTCATCTCCCTGGCGTTGAAAACACAGCAGCAAATCTTAAGACGCTGTCTGGCACATGACAACCTTACCCTTGCCCCCGGCCGTTTACCAATAGATTGACATGCTGCCAAGATAAATCCTGCTGCGCCTGTCACCGCTACAGGCAGCGTGACAGGTAAATCAAAGGCGGCCAGGCACTGTAGGCGGGCAAAACCCCGCAAACCCTGTTGAAACCGTCCGGTAACCGGCGAATTCGCAGGCCAATCACTGCATTTTCGTGCTAGCATATTGATATTCCAGTGATTATGTCAAATAATTACTGCAAGCCCTGCAGGCAAAGCCACCCGTGCCAAGCCGGCAGACTAGTTTCGGAGGGTTAAGGCGTTGTCTAATGCACCCAGAACTTGCAAAACCGGTACAGACTCTACGCCCGGCATCACGATCGCCGCTACCCGGCCAGCACCTGGTTTCAGCCATGCATGTATACCTGATCAACGAAAACGATGACTTTCCGGATGTCGAACTGGCCAACAGTGAGCCGAACGGTTTGTTGGCGACTGGGGGTGATCTGAGTGTCGAGCGGCTTTTAAGCGCCTACCAACAAGGAATCTTTCCGTGGTATTCCGAAGGCGAACCTATTCTTTGGTGGTCACCCGATCCACGCTCGGTGTTATACCCGCACCGGCTCAAGGTCTCCAGGAGCCTGCGCAAGGAAATAAAAAAACAACCCTTGCAGATCACCTTCGACCAGGCCTTTGACCAGGTGATCACACTTTGTGCGGCACCACGCCGGCAGGACCCGAATACCTGGATCACCAATGAGATGAAACAGGCTTACCTGCGGCTGTACGATGCCGGCTACGCACACTCGGTCGAGGCCTGGAAAGAAGACACGCTGGTCGGCGGGCTCTATGGTGTTGCGATCGGCAAGGTATTCTTCGGCGAATCGATGTTTACCCGGGTACCGAATGCCTCCAAGATCGCGTTCGTCTACCTGGTCAGGCAGCTGCAGCAATGGGGCTATCACTTTATCGACTGCCAGATCAAATCGCAGCACCTGGACTCACTCGGTGCAACCGATATCCCCCGCCGCCAGTTTATCGCAGCGCTGCAGCGCTACTGTGTGGAACCGCACACCGGCGCGCACGAACAGGCCAGTGCCTGGGACATGGAACTTTCATTTTCCCAGTTGATCCAGGAGTACTGATGCATTCCGACAGACCTGAATATATCACTGACAAAATCACACTGTTCCTCTCCGGTGAACACCCATGCAGTTACCTGCCAGGCAAATTCAGCCAGGAAATCTATGCCCAGCCACTGACCCAGTTCGACAACCATATCTACAGCCAGCTGATCTATTCCGGGTTCCGCCGCAGTGGTGAACTAGTCTACCGCCCGCACTGTAAGTTCTGTTCCTCATGTATTCCGGTACGTATCCCGGTACATGAGTTCAAACCAACACGTCCGCAGAACCGCGCACTGAAAAAAAACGCTGACATCGTCACTACCTCCTGTGCGCCGGTGTTCAACAGCGAGCAGTTTGCGCTGTATGAAAAATATGTCAATCTCCGCCACCCCCAGGGTGGTATGGACAACCCTGAACCACGTGAATACATGGAAATGCTGACCTGTCACTGGACTGAGACGGAATTTATCGAGTTTCGGGTTGGCCAGCGCCTGGTCGCCGTCGCGGTCATGGACAGGCTGGAAGATGGTTATTCCGCAGTCTATACCTATTTCGACCCGGATGAAGACAAAAGAAGCCTTGGCACCTATGCCATTCTGTGGCAGATCGCTGAAACAGCCCGGCTGGGACTCGATTACCTGTATCTTGGCTACCTGATCAAGGAATGCCGGAAAATGAGCTACAAGCAACGGTTTCATCCGATCGAGCAGTTCGTCAATAATCGCTGGCAAAGCCTGCCGCCGCCAGGTGCAGCGCAGACAAGCTCATAATAGATTTCTTTCAAGTTATTGAATATATAAGTAAAATTTGACTTCCCCAGGTGATGCGTAAAAACAGTGAAGGTTTCTCTTTTATCCCGCAACACCTATGATTATAATGCCCAACGGCTTTGGCTGAGACAGCCGTTGTGACCAACGACAAAACAGAGGAGAAAATCAGGCCGGCATCCTAAGCGATGCGTTCACTGACTGCCGGCTTGTGCAGTACACCTATGGCAAAAGAAGAATGTATAGAAATGCAAGGCAAGGTCATCGAGACCTTACCCAATACCATGTTCCGGGTCGAACTGGAAAACGGGCATGTGATCACCGCACATATCTCGGGAAAAATGCGCAAGAACTACATCCGCATCCTGACCGGCGATACGGTGACCGTACAGCTGACGCCCTATGACCTGTCCAAGGGACGGATCACTTTTCGTGCACGCTAACCCTGCTCGTCACCAAACGCCAGTTCGATTCCCTGCTCGTTGGCAGAAACCTTGACGCTGCCGCCGTTCGACAGGCGGCCAAACAGGACTTCTTCCGCCAGCGGCTTCTTGATATGTTCCTGGATGATACGCGCCATCGGCCTGGCGCCCATTTTCGGATCGTAGCCGTTTCGCGCAAGCCATTTCTTGGCCGATTCGTCCACCTCGACCGTGACGTTTTTCGCTTCCAGCTGTGCCTCGAGCTGCACCAGGAATTTTTCCACCACGTACTCGATCGTCTTGGTATCCAGTGATGCAAACTGAATAATACCATCCAGCCGGTTACGGAATTCCGGCGCAAAGGTTTTGCGAATGATCTCCATGGCATCGGAGGAATTGTCCTGCGAGGTAAAGCCGATCGAGCGCCGCGCCATCTCTTCGGCGCCGGCATTGGTGGTCATGACCAGCACCACGTGACGGAAATCCGCCTTGCGCCCGTTGTTGTCGGTCAGCACCCCGTGATCCATGACCTGCAACAGCAGGTTGAACACATCCGGATGTGCCTTCTCGATCTCATCGAGCAACACCACCGCATGCGGCTGTTTGATCACCGCGTCGGTCAACAAGCCGCCCTGGTCGAAGCCGACATACCCCGGTGGCGCGCCGATCAAGCGTGACACGGTATGGCGCTCCATATACTCTGACATGTCAAAGCGGATCAGCTCGATACCCATGATCTTGGCAAGCTGGGTGGTCACCTCGGTCTTGCCAACCCCGGTCGGTCCGGCAAACAGAAACGAACCGATCGGCTTGTCTTCATTCCCCAGACCGGACCGTGACATCATGATCGCCGAAGTCAACGAATCGATCGCCTGGTCCTGCCCGAACACGACCAGCTTCAGATCCCTGGCCAGGTTCTTCAGGTTTTCTTTGTCAGAAGCCGACACACTCTTTTCAGGAATGCGGGCGATATGCGCGACGATGGACTCGATGTCCTCGACCTCGACATTGTCCTTGCGTTTTTCGTCCGGCTGCAGCTGGAAATTCGCCCCGGCCTCATCGATCACGTCGATCGCCTTGTCCGGCAGAAAACGGTCATTAATATGACGCGCCGACAATTCGGCTGCCACTTCCAGCGCCTCGTCGTCATACTTGATCGAATGATGCTCCTCGAACCGGGATTTCAACCCCTTGAGAATCTGAACCGTCTGCTCCACTGTCGGTTCTTCGACGTCGATTTTCTGAAACCGGCGTGCCAAGGCGCGGTCTTTTTCAAAGATATTGCGGAATTCCTGGTAAGTGGTCGAACCGATACACTTGAGCTCACCCGAAGCAAGCACCGGCTTGATCAGGTTCGACGCATCCATCACCCCGCCCGATGCCGAGCCTGCGCCGATAATGGTATGAATCTCGTCGATAAACAGGATCGCGCCGGGCTCCTCTCGCAAGCACGAAATCACTTCTTTCAACCGTTTTTCGAAATCACCACGGTACTTGGTGCCGGCGACCAGCGCGCCCAGGTCGAGCGAATAAATCGTACTGTCGAGCAGCACGCTCGGCACTTCCTTGTCGACGATCATCTTTGCAAGCCCTTCGGCGATGGCAGTCTTGCCGACCCCGGCTTCGCCGACCAGGATTGGATTGTTTTTGCGCCGCCTGCACAGAATCCTGGTGGTGCGCAGGATCTCCTGCTCACGTCCGATCAATGGATCGATCTTGCCGCTCTGGGCCAGCGCATTGAGGTTGGTCGCATATTTTTCCAGTGCCGTCTTGGTCGACATATCGGTATCGACATCATCGTCGGTGCCGTTCGACATGGAATCATCCTGCTCTTCTTCCTGAAACTTGGTGATGCCATGCGAAATATAATTCACTATGTCCAGCCGGGTGATATCCTGCTTGTTCAGGAAATAAATGGCCTGTGAATCCTTTTCACTGAAAATGGAAACCAGTACATTCGGCCCGTTGACCTCGTTTTCCGAAGTGCTGGAAGTCTGCAGATGATAGACCGCACGCTGCAACACACGTGTAAACCCCAACGAGGGCTGCGGCTCGCGCAGATCGTTCGGTTTCAACACCGGGATCGATTCCTCGAGAAACTCTTCGAGATCCTGGCGCAGGGTTTCAATATCCGCGCCACAGGCACTGAGTACATTGTAGGTCGCATCATTGTCCAGCAGCGCCAGCAACAAATGTTCTACGGTCATGATCTCATGACGCTTGTTTCTGGCATCGCTGAACGCCTGGTTGATACTGTCTTCAAGCTGTTTACTTAACATGTAAAACCTGCACTGTCTATTAAGCCTCTTCCATCGCACACAACAACGGGTGCTGATGATCACGCGAGTACTTGTTAACCATGTCCACCTTTGTTTCGGCGATATCCCGGGTAAAGACACCACAAACCCCTTTACCCTTGGTGTGAACATGAAGCATAATCTGGACCGCTTTTTCCCTGTCCATGTGAAAAAATCGCTCTAAAATTTCAACCACAAATTCCATTGGTGTAAAATCATCGTTGTGCAGTACGACCTTGAACAGCGGCGGCTGCTTCAGTTTCGGCTTTGCCGTCTCCACCACCAGACCAAGCTCACCGTGTTTGTTTGTATCGCTACCCTCACTCATAAGACTCTACAAAACTCAACTTTCAGCCCGATTGCGCAATTAGTTACCAAGCCGTTGAAACTCAAATTATTTTAGGACCTGCCCCGGCTTGCCTGAATAGATATTGGGCCCGCCCCGAACAGAATCAATCCTGCAGGAGAAATTAAAACGGCAACTCCCGCAGCACTTTATTTTTAGTATATAGCAAACATACCACAATCAAGCCGGCAATAAACCCTACATACTGCAGGCAAAAGCGGCAGGATTTTCGCCGGGTTTCGCACCCGCTGCGGAACCAATAACCCTGAAAAAAATACCGGCAAGGACCGCTCAAGCCGTCATGTTGTCGTTGATTGCGTCAGCAAACCCTGAACAGCTCACCTTGGTCGCGCCCTGCATCAAGCGTTCAAGATCATAAGTGACTGTTTTAGCAGCGATCGCCCGCGATACCCCCTTGATGATCAGGTCGGCCGCCTCGGTCCAGCCTATGTGCCGCAACAGCATTTCCGCAGACAGGATAATGGAGCCGGGGTTGACCTGGTCCTTGCCGGCATATTTCGGCGCCGTACCATGCGTTGCCTCGAACATGGCAATCTTGTCCGACAGGTTTGCCCCCGGGGCAATCCCGATACCGCCCACCTGCGCGGCCAGCGCATCGGAAATATAATCGCCGTTCAGGTTCAATGTCGCGATCACACTGTATTCACGCGGCCGCAGCAGAATCTGCTGCAGGAAGGCATCGGCGATGACATCTTTGATCACGATCCTCGTACCGGTGACCGGGTTGTCGAACGCCAGCCACGGCCCGCCGTCGAGCGGCGCCGCGTCAAACTCCTCGGCCGCCACTTCATAGCCCCAACGCCGGAACTCACCTTCGGTAAACTTCATGATATTGCCCTTGTGCACCAGGGTCACCGAATCGCGGTCATTGTCGATTGCATATTGAATGGCTTTTCTGACCAGGCGCTTGGTTCCCTGTTCTGACACTGGCTTGATGCCTATCCCCGAGGTCTCCGGGAAACGGATCTTTTCCACCCCCATTTCCTGCTGCAGAAAACGGATGACCTTCTGTACTTCAGGCGTGCCGGCGCGCCACTCGATACCGGCATAGATATCTTCGGAGTTCTCACGAAAAATCACCATGTCCGTATATTCCGGATGCCGCAGTGGACTGGGCGTGCCGTCGAAATAGCGCACCGGGCGCAGGCAGACATACAGGTCCATTTTCTGGCGCAGCGCGACATTGAGCGAGCGCATCCCCTCGCCTACCGGGGTGGTCAACGGCCCCTTGATCGATACCACGAACTCCTGTGCAGCCGCAATAGTCTCGGGCGGCAGCCAACGCCGCTCATCGGTCTCTTGCGGATAGAGTTTCTTGTAACGTGAAAACGCCTTCTCCCCGGCATAGATCTCCATCCACTCGATGGCCCGCTGCCCCTGGTAGGCGAGCCTGACCGCATGGTCGACGACCTTGTGCATCGCCGGGGTCACGTCGACCCCGATGCCGTCCCCTTCGATGAAAGGAATCACCGGATGATCCGGCACATTGAGTGAAAAGTCATCGTTGACGGTAATTTTTTCGCCCCTGGCCGGCGGCTCGATCAATTGGTAAGACATGAAAACTCCAACAAAAACTCGAAATCCGTTATAGTACCATCGATAAGGCGAAAATGCTGTTGCAAAAGCGGTGCGGGCGCTGCCGCCGCAGTATTTTCCAACAGACGATTGACAAGCACCCGGTTTTTTTGGTAGCGACACGTAATGCACTGGACCCCACATGTCACGGTTGCCGCAGTCACTGAACGCGACGGACGGTTTCTGTTCGTTCGCGAACAGGCAGACGGCGACACGGTCATCAACCAGCCTGCCGGACACCTGGAACCGGGCGAGTCGCTGCTGCAGGCAGTGATGCGCGAAACCCGGGAAGAGACCGCCTGGCGGTTCACACCACGATGGCTGGTCGGCCTCTACCGCTGGCGCTGCCCGCAGAACCAGCAGACCTACCTCCGGTTCGCGTTTGCAGGCACGGTCGACGCCCATGACCCGGCACAGCCCCTGGACGATGGGATTCTCGAAGCCCTGTGGCTGACACCCGAACAGCTCGAGCAATACAACCAGTCCCTGCGCAGCCCTTTAGTGTTACAATGCCTGCAGGATTATCTCGATGGAAAACGCTACGAGCTGGCACTGCTTCGTGAAATTGAACAATGAGAATCTTACTGTTGTCCGTCCTTGCGCTCTGCTGCCTGCCTTTGCAGGCTGAGACCAATGCGTTTAAATTCGTGCGCCCAGACATCATCACCGATCCGTCCCCGTCCCGGTTCTCGGTATGTTACAACACCGGCTGCCGTGAACTGCAGGTCGTTGCACTGACGGCAGCACAGTGGCGCCAGATCGAATCTGTGTTCAGACACCAGTACGACAGGCCGGCACAGGAACGTGTCCTGATCAAGATCGCGCTGCAGAAGATGGAACGCTTCGTCGGCAGGCTGACAGGAACCAGTCACGACAAGGCAAAAAACGCACGCGGTTTTTTTGCCGGCAGCAACCAGATGGACTGCATCGACGAGGCCACCAACACGACCTTGTACCTGGTGATGATGCAAAAGGCGGGGCTGCTTAAATTTCATTCGGTCGAGAAAATCGCGCACCGTTTCTTTCCACTGCTGATGCTGCCGCACAGCAGCGCGGTGATCC
>JALUUZ010000239.1 GCA_027021095.1 Gammaproteobacteria bacterium | reverse complement strand
CGCACGGCGCGCACCGCCCTGCGCAAAAACAACTATTTGAACTGGTAGCGGTAGACGATATGTAACACCTTTTTGTCTTCCATGACTTCTGCCGGGACCCTTGGATAGGGTGCCGCCAGGCGCACGATCTTTTCGGCAGATTTGTCCAGCAGGCGGTGGCCGGAAGAATCCAGCAGCTTGATATCCTGTATTTTACCACGCTGGTTGATCACGACATCGAGCAGTACGCTTCCTTTGATATTCTTTTTCAAGGCCTTACGAGGATAGTAACGCTGTCCGATGCGTTTTACACGCTGGCGCCAGATCGCCAGGTAGGCGGCGTCCTTGTGTTTGCGCGTGCTGGCGACCAGTATCTTGTAACTGCGTTTTTTGCTGGTATAGATCGTATGTAACTGCTCGATTTCCTGCTGCAGCTGGGTCAAGTCTTTCTTTCGCAGCATGATCTCGGTATTGTCGACGTTGGCTTCGGCAGTGGGCTTGTTCTGTTCTACCGACTTGGACACCTCGAGGTTGGAATTCTTCTGCGTCAGGACGTTGTCTTTGCCCTGTTGTTGTTTGTCGGTCGACGACGCAAACTGCTCTTTCGGTGAAGTCCCGGGGTTGTTGAGCTCACTGGCGATCGATGAACGCTTGTGTACGTCGGTCTTGTCGTTGGTATTGCCGGCACCAAGCTGGTTGGCCTGGGCAAAGTAGTCTGCGTTTTTATTGGTTTTGTCGGTGGCGCTGGTGACCAGGGTGATATCGAGCGTGCTCATTTTCGCCGATTGGTAGTCCGGCCGTGTAAAGATGATGCCGAAAATCAGCATATGGATCGCAAACGCCACGAACAGCGTAAAGCTCATTCTGTCGGAGGAAGTCACCACAGAGCGCAGGCGCTCGGTTGTCAATCTTTTCAGTGCCACATCAATACCTTGAGATCAATCGATTCAAACCTTGGCCGGGCTTGGTGTTTTTCCAGGCACAGGTTGTTAAGTGTTATTATGATAACTATGTTTATAATCTATTCTGCACGCAGAATCAATCATGCAGTTCCTGGGGATTTTCTGATCCCTGGGAGATGAGGTTAAGAAACATTCCCTTTAGTTTTGTAAAAGTGTTGAATAATTCGGCGTTTGGTTAAAGTGTAGCAAAGAAAGCCGCTGCCGGCAGACGCAGCATTCGTGTATTTTTTTTAGGGAAGTGGGGGATAGGCCGGTATCGCTCGCCAGGCGGGTCACTTCCCAAGCGTGATGATGCTGACCCTGCTTGGTTCAGGCCCGGCAAACCGCAGACGTTTGTGCATGGTCCGGCTGATCAGCAGCTGACCCTGTGCATCGACGATCAGCACCTGGATGATTCCCATCTTTCGGGCAATGCGCTGCCACTGTGCCGGACCGGCCACGAAAATCGCCGTGGCGGCTGCATCGGCCAGTGTGGCATCGGGATGGATCACGGTGACGGAACGAAACCCGGCAGCCGGAAAACCGGTACGCGGATCCAGGATATGATGGTAACGTTTGCCGTTAGCGATGAAATAGCGTTCATAGTCGCCCGAGGTAAAGACCGATTCGCCAGGCCGTGCGTCGAACGATGCGATGAGACGGTTTCTTTTGTCGGGATGGCGGATCGCGATCCGCCACGGCCTGCTGCCGCGCGTGCCGATGACCTTGAGGTCGCCGCCGGTGTTGAGAATCGCGTTGTGCACCCCGTTGTGCTGCAGCAGGTTGATGATGCGGTCGATCGCATAACCTTTGGCGACTGCGCCAAGGTCGATCAAAACGCTTGGATTGTGTCCGCGCATCCGGATACCGCGGAACTCGATGTCGGTCATCCGCGGTTTCTGCTCGACCAGGCGGCGGATCGCGTCGCGGTCGGGGATCTTGCCGTGCCGGCTGCCGGGCTTGTTGAATCCCCAGAGTTCGACCAGTTTGCCGATCGCTGGATTGAACAGGTGATCGCTGCTTAGGGCAAGTTGTCGTGCGCGCACCAGCAGCGGGCGCACCGAGGGTGCGACCGAAAACCACTCGTTGCTTGGCAGCAGGGTATTGATGCGCCGCAGCGCACCATTCTGCCAGGGCCACCAGACCTTCTGCATATAACGGAATTCATTTTCGACTTCCTCGAACAGCCGTTCGGCGGTGGACTGTGGTACCCCGCTGAGCATGAGTTCGACGAAGGTGCCGAATGACAGGAATTTACGCTTGTAGACGGCAGCACCGTCGGCACCGGCTGTTGCCGGCTGGGCTGAAACGGTGCTCAGCATGAGCCAGAGTGTCAACCAGCGGAGGAGAGTTTTTGTTCTATGCATTCGATCAGTGTGCCTGCGATGTCGAGTTGATAAAGTGAGTCCAGTTCACGGATACAGGTCGGACTGGTGACGTTGATTTCAGTCAGGAAGTCGCCGATCACATCCAGGCCGACGAACACCAGCCCCATCTGTTTGAGTACCGGCCCGACCTGGCGGCAGATCGCCTGGTCACGCGCAGTCAGCGCCACGCCCTTGCCTGTGCCGCCGGCGGCCAGGTTGCCGCGGTGGTCACCGGGGCCGGGGATGCGCGCCAGTGCGTAAGGGACAGGTTCGCCGTCGATCAGCAGGATGCGCTTGTCGCCTTGGGCGATCTCGGGAATATACCGCTGTGCGATAACAAATCGTGTGCCGTGCCGGCTCAATGATTCCATGATGACGTTGAAATTGGAATCCGCGGTATCGACTTTGAAGACCGATTCACCGCCCATCCCGTCCAGCGGTTTCAATATCAATTGTCCATGTCGCTGCAGGAACTCGCGGACCTGCGTGCTGCTGCGCGTGATCAGGGTTGGCGCACAACAATCGGGAAACCAGGCGGTAAAGAATTTCTCATTGGCGTCACGCAGGGCCTGTGGCCTGTTGACCACCAGTGCTCCTTGCCGTTCAGCCAGCTGCAGGATATACGTGGCATAGATGTATTCCATGTCGAACGGCGGGTCTTTGCGCATCAGGATCGCATCGAGACTGCCGAGTGGCAGTGTTTCGCTGCCGGTATAGTCCACCCAGTGTTCGGTGTCGTCGGTTACACTGATACGCTGCGTACTGGCCAGCGCACGCCCATCGTTGACATACAGGTCACCGGGTTGCATATAGTACAGCGACCAGCCTCTGGCCTGGGCCGCCAGCAACATGGCAAAACTGCTGTCCTTATAGACACTGATCGACTCGATCGGGTCCATGACGATGCCCAGGCGGTAAGTCATCGTGGAACGTGCTGCGTTTTGCGCTCGGCGATTTCGCAGGCCGCGGCCAATTGCGCCAGGCGCGCAATGACGCCGTAGGCATAGAACCGGTTTGGTTCCGCGTCGGGCGACAATCCAAGGTCGGGATTGCTGCAGCTTTCGGCAAAGGCCAATGGCTGGAACTGCATGCCCGGGTAGTTCAGGTTCTGGTTGATGCTGCGTTCAGCATGGACCCGGTAAAAGCCGCCGACGACGAAATGGTCGATCATATAGACCACCGGTTCGGCCACAGCGTTGTTGTTGCCCCAGGTCTCAAAGGTGTAGACACCTTCCTGCAGAATGACGCCTGAAACTTCACCCCCGCCTTTTGCCGAGGACATCTTGTTGCGTTGTTTGCGGTTCAGTGCCAGGACCTCGTCGGGGCTGTGCACCGTCATGACTCCCATGCCGTAGGTGCCGGTATCGGCCTTGATGATCACGAACGGTGGTTCGGAGATGTTGTATTCATCGTATTTTTTCTGGATTGCATTGAGCAATGCCTCGGTGTTCTTTGCGACACAGGTTTCGCCCTCGTGTTTTTTGAAATTGATTTCGCCGCAGTAGCGGTATAATGGGTCGATCAGCCACGGGTCCAGGTCGATCAGCTTGGCAAACTCACGGGCGATGACCTGGTAGTGTCTGAAATGGTCTGATTTCAGGCGGTTGCTCCAACCCAGGTCCGGCGGGGGCGTGATCGGCTGGCTGGTGCCCTTAAGGATCGCGGGCACGCCCGAAGACAGGTCGTTGTTCAGGATCGCCATGCAGGGGGTAAAGTCCTTGGTACCGATTTTGTCCCCGTGGCGGATCAGCGGTTCGAGGGTTAGTTTGTTGCCGGAAGGCAGCGTGACCGTCACAGGCGATTCAAGTTCGGGGTCCATCGAGCCGATACGGACTAAGAACCCGGCTTTTGTAATGATTTCGTGCAGTGTCGCCAGGTTCTCCAGGTAATACTTATTCCTGGTATGGTTTTCTGGTATGATGATTATTTGCGCTGCCTTGGGGCATAAATGTTCAACCGCTGACTGGATCGCGTGAATACATAACGGGAAAAAAGCCCGGTTCAGGTTGTTGAATCCTGCCGGGAACAGGTTTGTGTCGACAGGTGACAGTTTAAAGCCGGAATTACGCAAATCGACCGAGGTATAGAACGGCGCAGGATATTTTAACCACATATTTCGCAGCCAGGCCTCGATCCGGCTCTGAAATTGCAGCAAAAGGGTTTCGAGGTGGTGCAGCGGCCCGCTCAGTGCAGTGGTCAGGTGTGGGACAGCGTTCAGTTGTTCAAGTGACATCGGGCTAACTGGGCTCTGGTTGTCTGCCGGCAGATTTTATAGGAAACGCAAGATAAATGCAGGTTTATCCTTGACGTATCGAATAGGGTTAAAACCGTTTGTCTGTGTGCAGGCATTCTTATGATAGAGGTATATAATCAATTAGGTTACAAACCGGTTTTTCAGGAACTCTGGATGGTGACGAGTTCAATTTGATTATACCTGTAATCTCGGGCGGGAGGTAAGGTTTATCGGGTGTTGAAAATTTGTCACACCTGTGGAATATACCAAGGGTTTATGTTAAGAAAGTTCTGCACAGGCGGGCAGGATTTTTCAGGGTACTTAAAAATCAATGGTTTATATTCATTGGTGCAGTCCTGCAGGCGGTGCGTGCCAACCGGTCCGGCGCAGGATTTCCAATCACCAGCAAAAATGACGGTTTATTGACAGCGTTCAGCGGGGGGCGGCATGCAGCCATGATCGGGCAGAGACAGGACCAGGCGTGGAGAGAAAGAATGAAAAATATTTTTCCTGTGCATGAAGGCGCATCATAGGAGGAAAAGTGGGTAGCGAACCGGCAGTACTGGATATAGCAGGCTTGAAAGTGATGGTCGTGGATGACAGTAAGACCATCCGTCGTACTGCAGAGACCTTGTTGAAGAAAGAAGGCTGCGAGGTCGAAACAGCGACTGATGGATTTGAAGCGTTGTCGAAAATATCCGATCAGAATCCGGATATCATTTTCGTCGATATCATGATGCCCAGGCTGGATGGTTACCAGACCTGTGCGCTGATCAAGAACAATCATGATTTCAAGAGCACACCGGTGATCATGCTGTCGAGCAAGGACGGTTTGTTTGACAAGGCAAGGGGGCGTATTGTCGGGTCCGAGCAGTACCTGACGAAACCGTTTACCAAAGATGAATTGCTGGGCGCGATACGCAGACACGTAAAACGCTGAGTGATGAAAAACACCTGAGAGAAGGCCTAAAAAGGGGTTAGTTATGGCACGTATATTAATAGTCGACGATTCACCAACTGAAGTGCATGTGCTTAAGACCATGCTGGAAAAAAACGGATTTGACACCTTGTCTGCTTCAAGTGGTGAGGACGGGATCGAGGTTGCCAAAAAGGAGAAACCGGATCTTATCCTGATGGACATAGTCATGCCCGGAATGAATGGATTTCAGGCCACGCGGAAAATCTCCAAGGCGCCGGAAACCTCGGCGATTCCGGTGATCATCGTCACCACCAAGGACCAGGAAACGGACCGGGTCTGGGGGCTGCGCCAGGGCGCGATGGATTTCATCACCAAGCCGGCGCAGGAAAAGGAGTTGATTACCAAGATCAACTCGGCGTTGAACGGCTAAGGTGGGTACAGCGAACGCAGTGGAGCCGAGAATATGAGCCAGCCGAACCAGTTGAGTCCTGTCCGTATCCTGCTGGAGCTCGAGCGGCGCAGCCGTGAGAGTGCAGCGGAGCTGCCGCAGAAACTGGAAATACTGGAGATGTGGAACGGCATTGCGTTCCGTGTCAAGGACAAGGTGTATATCGCGCCGATGGCCGAGGTCTCAGAGATCCTGGACCTGCCGGCCTTGACCAGGGTGCCGAATTCCAAGTCCTGGGTGTTGGGTATCGCCAACGTGCGTGGCAGCCTGTTGCCGATCATGGACCTGCCTGGTTTTCTGACCGGGCAGAACACCAAGCCGAACAAGCGCAGCCGGGTGCTCGTGGTCAACCATGAACTGATTCATTCCGGGCTGCTGGTCGACGAAGTGTACGGGATGCGCCATTTTGAACGTGACTCCTGGAGCAGGAAGCTGCCGAAGATCGACAGGTCGGTCGCTGCTTATGTGGACAGGTGTTACAAGAACGAGGAACGGGCCTGGCCGGTATTCAGTATGCATAAACTGGCTGAAAGTCCGCTGTTCCATCATGCGGGAATATGACAGGGCCTGCTTGGTGCGACAGGGGGCAAAAAACGGATTTCGATAACGGTCAGTGAAGTGGATGTTTTTATAAGCCACACTTGGCTGGGTGTGATTTATAGAAGTGTCTAAGAGCGAAAATACATGTAATGAAGCAAAGCACTGGGAGACAAAACCAATGAGCAAGAAAGGCCGTGCGGAAACGCTTAAGCAGATAAAAGGCAAGAGACACGTTGGCTTGATTGTGCCAATGGTCCTTGCCATTATCTGCATGGGCGTGATCTTCGCCTATACCACCACTGTCGCCAAGCGCGACAAGGAATACAACCGTCTGGCGAGTGAGCTGAGACTGTTGTCGCAGACTGTATCCAAGTATACGGTCGAAGCCTCGCAGGGTAAACAGTTGCGGACTGAAAGCGGCAGAAGAACGCTCGACCCGTTCGGCTTGCTGAAGACCGACTGGGCCACGTTCAAAAAATCGTTGAACAAGATCATCAAGGGGGATATCACCTCCGGCATGTTTGCCGCCGAAAGACTGCCAAACGGCAAGTTTGCGAATCCGGCGTTGCAGAAAATCGCCGTGATTACCCGAAAGTTCGATAAAGACATCAACGTCATCCTCAGCAACAGAAAGGCAGTCTATGCAGTCAACCGTGATATCGGGGAAATCACCAGGTTGATTCCGGATTTGTCGGCGGATTCACACGAGGTCTTGTCGATCCTGGTGGACAACGGCGCACGGCCGGCGCAGATCCAGAAGGCGAGTATTCAGCTGATGCTGCTCGAACGTATCGACGCCAACGTCAACAAGATCCTGGTCCCGCATACCGAGCTTGAAAAGGCCGGTTCGAAAAAGGGCTTGAGGTCATCGGCGCAGGCATTGACACAGAGTGCCGTCGACCGCTTCAGCCGTGACGCGGTGATCTTTCGCAATGTCGTCAATGGTATGTTGACGGGCAACAAGGAACTGGGGATCCAGCGGGTCCGGGACAAGGAAGCCATCGGTTATCTGAAATCGATCCAGAAGCGGTTTGCGATTATCGGTGACAAGGTACGCAGCCTGCGTAAACAGTTTACCGCGGTATCACGGGTGCACAAGGCGGCCGGTGACATCTCCGCAAACAGTAACCTGTTGTACAAGGCGACGACCGACCTGGTACGCTACTACCAGGGGCGTACCGGGTTCAGCCAGTTGCTGAACTACATCGCGTTTGCTTCCGGCGCACTGGCGCTGGTGCTTTTGATCATGCTGGGTACACGCCTGGTACGGGATTCGCGTGTACGGACACGCCTGGCCGAGGCACAGAACCGCGAACAGCAGGAGGCGATCCTGCGCCTGCTGGATGAAATCCAGGGCTTGAGTGAAGGGGACCTGACTGCCGAGGCGGTGGTGACGGAAGACTTCACCGGGGCAATCGCCGATGCGTTCAACAGTACGGTGGAAGAGTTGCGCAAGCTGGTTACCACGATCAATGAAACTTCGGTCCAGGTTTCGTCAGCGGCACAGGAAACCCAGGCCACGGCGATGCATCTTGCCGAGGCCAGTGATCACCAGGCGCAGCAGATTACCGCGGTAGGCCAGGCGATCAACGACATGGCGCGTTCGATCGAAGAAGTATCGAGTAATGCGATGGAGTCCACCAAGGTGGCGCAGAACTCGGTAAAGATCGCGCATGCCGGTGTGGCGACGGTACGGCGCAATATTCAGGGTATGGATTCGATTCGCGAGCAGATCCAGGAAACTTCGAAGCGTATCAAGCGCCTGGGCGAAAGTTCGCAGGAGATTGGTGACATCATCGAGTTGATCAACGATATTGCCGACCAGACCAACATTCTGTCACTGAATGCCGCGATCCAGGCAGCGATGGCAGGTGAAGCCGGGCGCGGATTCGCGGTGGTGGCTGACGAAGTGCAGCGCCTTGCGGAGCGTTCCAGTAACGCGACCAAGCAGATCGAGGCGTTGGTCAAGACCATTCAGACAGATACGAATGAAGCAGTGATTTCGATGGAACAAAGTACTGCCGGTGTTGTAAAAGGGGCAAAAATGGCAGAAGATGCCGGGGAGGCACTGGCGGAGATCGAGACCGTGTCCAACCGCCTGGCCGAATTGATTCAGAATATCTCACAAAGCGCCGCGCAGCAGTCCCGTGTGGCAGCCGGGGTATCGGAAACCATGAATGTGATTCAGGAAATTACCACGCAGACTTCTGCCGGTACCAATGAAACCGCTGCGTCGATCGGCAACCTGGCTGACCTGGCGAACGATTTGCGTAAGTCGGTAGCCGGCTTTAAACTTCCGGAACAACGCTAGTCGATCAGCAGACAGCCTGTCGGTTGTGGTGTGCGATGAGAAACACAAGAGCCTGGATGTGGTGAATCAAGTGGATCAATCCTGTACGGCCAATATGAGTCAGCACGAGTTCGACTTGTGGTCGAGCCTGTTACAAAAACGTACAGGAATGGTACTGCCTGTGCAGCGCAAATCTTTTCTGGTCACCAACCTTGGATTGCGGATGAAAGAGCTTGGTTGCCGTACCTACCAGGAGTACTACGATATACTCAGTTCCGGGATGGACGGTGAGCTGGAATGGAAGTTCCTGATCGACCGGCTCACTGTGCACGAGACCCGGTTTTTCCGTCATCCGGCCTCGCTCAAAGTGGTGCGCGACCATGTGCTGGAAAGGATAAGAAACCGGCCGGAGACCTCGGTTCACTTGTGGAGTGTCGCCTGTTCGACGGGCGAAGAAGCCTATTCGCTGGCGATTACCGTCGACCAGGCATTGCAGCAGGCAGGACGGGATGCACAAGAGAATTATTTCAGCGTGGTGGCCACCGATATCAGCCTGCCCTCGATCAAGACCGCACGCGAGGCAAAGTTCAAGGAGCGCCAGGTGCTGAATCATGTCAGCCTCGAGTGGCTGGAGAAATATTTCGACCGCCTGGAGGATGGCCGGTTCCAGGTGGTCGAAAAGCTGCGCCGGCGGGTGTGTTTTACGCCAATGAACATCCTGGCCATCGTGCCTGAAGTGGTCGGCGAAGTGGATGTCATCTATTGCCAGAACCTGTTGATTTATTTCGATCGGGCAAAACGGTTTGAGATTGTCGATGAAATGGCCAGGTATTTGCGTCCTGGAGGGTTGTTGATTCTCGGTGCCGGGGAATTGCTCGGCTGGGATCACCCGGAGATGAAAAAGCTTGGTTTCTCTGATGTATTGGCATATAAGAGACAAGTGAAAAGAGCGTAACAAAGCGGACTATGAAACAGAATATCGACCACAACACGCTGAACTGGGTTAAAGAAGAAATCGATGAAACCCTGAAACACGCACGCCAGGCGCTGGAAGACTATGTCGAGAATGATACGGATGTCGCTCAGCTGAGGTTCACCCATAACTATATTCACCAGGTGCACGGCACCCTGCGCATGGTCCAGCTGGACGGCGCATCCCGGTTGACCGAGGAAATGGAACTGCTGGCCCAGGCCTTGTTGGGTGACAAGGTCAAAAACAGGGAAGCCGCTTTCGAAGCTTTGATGCACGGTGTGATCCAGCTGCCTGACTATCTCGAGAAAGTACAGGCCGGGCTGAAGGATGATCCGCTGATCCTGTTACCGTTGTTGAACGACCTGCGTACAGCACGTGGCGAGGAGCCGTTGTCGGAAGGGGCGTTGTTCTCACCCAGGCTGGATACCAATGTCAGCGTCCCGGTGACCACGAGTGCAAGCGGTATCGGTGGACAGGAACTGGCAAAGAAGCTGCGCCATAATTTTCAGATCAGTCTGCTGGGCTGGTATCGTAACCAGGATGCCAAGGCCAACCTGGCGAAACTGGCCGGCTATATCAAGGAGCTGCAGGATGCGTGCGAGCAGGATGCGGTGGTCAGGGTCTGGTGGGTGTGTGGTGGTTTTCTCGAGGCACTGCTGGACGATGGCCTGGCTCCCAGCGTGGCGGTGAACAAAATGCTCGGCCAGGTCGACCGCGAAGTCAAACGCCTGATCGATGAAGGGGAGCAGGCACTGATCGACAAGCCGTCGGCCGATCTGCTGGCAAACCTTTTATACTATGTGGCACGTGCCACGTCTACCGGTCCCAAGGTGACCGAGATCAAACAGAAATTCAATCTCGCCAAGGTGCTTGAGGACGAGCAGCAGTTGGAAATTGCACGCCGGAGCCTGGGGGGGCCGAATGCCGAGATGCTGGAAACTGTCTCGGCACAGATCCGCGAACACCTGACGCTGGTCAAGGATGCACTCGACCTGTTTATCCGCAGTAAGGGTAAGAATACCGATGACCTGAATGCCCAGTCTGAAATCTTGCACAAGATTGCAGATACGTTGGGTATGCTGAACCTGGGTGTACAGCGCAAGCTGATCCTGGACCAGGATGCGATCCTGCAGGAAATCGTCGCCGGTACCCGTGAACCCGAAGAGCAGTTGCTGCTGGGTGTTGCGCGTGAACTGCTGAATGTCGAGGCGGCACTCGATCGGCTGGCGAAGAACAGAGCGCCTGAAAGCGGTGAGCAGACAGAGGACGATTCCGGCAGTGCGGTCAAGCTGCATTCCGAGGATGTCAGGGAGATTCACCATACGCTGCTCAGTGAGATCGGCGTCAATATCACGCGTATCAAGGACGCAATCGTGACCTTTATCGAAGCGCCCTGGGACTACGAGGCACTGGAGGAAGTGCCCAGGCTGTTTGCCGAAGTACAGGGAGGGATGAAGATCATCGGTTTCGATGAGCCGGCACGCTATCTCGGGGTAATCAAGAGTTACGTCGAATCCGAGTTGATTGCAGAAAAAGCCCGTCCTGAGACCACCCAGCTCGATGCGATTGCCGATACCATCGCCAGCGTCGAATATTATCTCGAGGCGGTCAGTGAACAGCGCCCTGAGGCAGACTCGATTCTTGCCGTGGCCGCCGACGCATTGGAGAACCTTGGTTTTCAGCCACCGGCAGAGCCGCTCGAAGAACAGCCGGCTCCGGCTGAGCAGCAGTCCCCGGAGCTTTCACTGAGCCTGGAAGAG
>JALUUZ010000238.1 GCA_027021095.1 Gammaproteobacteria bacterium | reverse complement strand
AACCGATCAGCACCAGGATCAGCGCCAGCAGTGTCTTGAACCAGGCTTCTTTGAATGAGCGGCTGATCAATGGCCCCAACCACGAACCAAGCACCGTACCCCCGAGCAACAGCAGTAACAGCATATAGTCCAGCGAGACACCGAGGCGCATATAGTTTGCGATCGATGTCAATGAGTGAATCAGGATCGCCAATGCCGAAGTGCCGGCAATCACCGCCATCGGCAGGCGCATCAACATCGACATAAACGGCACCAATAGAAAACCGCCACCGACACCGAAGGCTGACGAGACGATGGCAATCCCTGCTCCGACCAGGAACGGAAAAAGCGGGTTGTAACGGAAGCGTTCATCACCAAACTCAAACTCCACTCTGCGTAACGAAAAACTCAACGGCTTGACGCCATGCTCACAAGGTGGATGCCCCTGGTTGATGAAACTGACAAAAGTACTGGCTGCACGTTCGGTGGAATCCGTTTTTGCAGACCGCGCATGCAGCAGCCGCCAGGTCAGCTGTGCGGCGATCACCAGCACCAGCACACCAAACAGTGGCTTGAACAGTGTCAATTCATTCAAATAACTGAATGACAGTGAGCTGCCGATCAGCGCGCCGATCACGCCCCCTGCACCAAGCAAAAAAGCCAGTGTCAGCACTACCCGGCATTGCTTCCAGTAGGCCGGTACCGAAACCAGCGGCGAGACCAGTGTCAGCGTCTGTGCCATCGGTTTGACCAGGTTGACATCCTTGATGCTGAACACCGAAATCAAACCAACCGACGACAGGATACCCCCGGCCGCACCGACCAGTGAGAAAACCAAGCCAACCAGTACTCCCCAGGCGACAGGCGCAACTGGATTCGTGCTGATCCCGCTTATCTCAAAGACCATGTTCAGCCTTTGTCGACGCCTATTTTGACGATCGTTTTATCGACATAATAGTATGGCGGCACGACCAGGTTGGTCGGCGCCGGGACACCTTTGAACACACGCCCGGCCAGGTCGAACTTTGAGCCGTGACAGGGACAGAAAAACCCACCCGGCCAACTGCTGCCCAGCTGTGAAGCACCGGGTTCAGAAATGTATTTCGGGATACAACCCAGGTGGGTGCACAGCGCGATGACGACAAAGATTTCTGAATTGATCGAACGAAACTGATTTACGGCATAATCCGGCTGCTGGGTTTCGACCTTTGAGTCCGGGTCACGCAGCAGCTTGCGTACGGACTCTGTTTTCAGCCGCGCCAGCATCTCCTTGGTTCTACGCAGGATCCAAACCGGCTTGCTGCGCCATTCGGTAATGATCAGCTGGCCCGGCTGTAACTTGCTGAAGTCCACCACGATCGGTCCGCCTTGGACCTTGGTCTTGTCACTGGGCGACATAAAGCGAACAAACACATAGCCTGCCGCGACGACACCTGCACTACCGACGACGCTCGTCGTGGTAATCAGAAAACGGCGTCTTGCTTTGTCGATTTCATTCATCATACACCTTCCCGTAGTTTTTAAGTTCTGATTACTGGGCCAATTCACTGGATACAGCGAACCGGCCGCCTGAACAGTCCAAAGTATAAACCTGCGAGCTACTCATATGTCAACTTGGGGGAACTAAAATAGTTTCAACGAATCAAAATGTTATCACACACTCCTCCAGCACACAGATATTTTTAGTGCACACTGAAAAGCTGCTTGACCTGTCAGTCGCTCACAAGTTTAGAATGGCGGCAGGTAAAAATTCTCAACTTCGACTTTTGTCGCACTGTACACGTTTACGAAAGGAGACAACTGATGAGACACTCGACTTCGTTATCGCGACGCAGGTTCCTGCAATACTCCGCCGCTTCGGCCGGAATCGCCTTAGCGGGCCCCAGCCTGTGGTCTTCGGTCTATGCCGGCACGGGCTTTATCCCCGATGTCGAACTGCAGCTTACCGCCGTACAGACCAGTGTCTCGCTGTTCTCCGGCAAAAAAACCAACGTGCTGTCATACCAGGGAAAACTGCTCAAAGGCCCGGCCTCTACGCTGCAGACGCTTCCAGGCAGCTACCTCGGCCCGGTGATCCGTGTCAGGCCCGGACAGAAGATCCGGGTCCACTTCCTCAACCGCCTGGCTGAAGAATCGATCATTCACTGGCACGGCCTGCACATCCCGGAAAAAATGGACGGTCATCCGCAATACGCCGTCAATCCCGGAAAACGCTACGTCTATGAGTTCGAGGTCGCCAACCGCGCGGGGACCTACTGGTTTCACCCACATCCACACGAAAAAACCGGCAGGCAGGTCTACGGCGGACTCGCCGGCCTGTTCCTGGTCAGTGACGCCGAAGAACAGGCTTTGCAACTGCCGGCGGGCAACTATGACATCCCCCTGGTCATCCAGGACCGCCGTTTCAGCCGCACCAACCAGCTTGTCTACCTGACCCACATGATGGACCGGATGATGGGGTTCAAAGGCGATACCATCCTGGTCAACGGCAAACCGGATTTCGTGCTGCCAGTCGAGACCCGCCCCTACCGCCTGCGGCTGCTCAACGGTTCCAATTCGAGG
>JALUUZ010000237.1 GCA_027021095.1 Gammaproteobacteria bacterium | reverse complement strand
TCATCTTGTGAGACTTATAATTTACTGAAAACTGGGGTAAAATATTTCACATGCTTTCGGGGAGGGGGAAACACAGTGTCGTCAACTGTGTCGAATGAACACAAAAAAACGGTCGTCCCTGAGTCATTAAAACCCAACAAATAATCAAAAAACCAAACAATCAGGAGAAATTATGAGATCTTCAAGAAAACTCTTAGTTGCGCTGACACTGCTGTTGGCAGGCGGTCTTATCGGCAATGCTTCTGCCGCACCCAATCACACGGCACGGCATGGCTTCCATACCTACTATGCCTGGGGCTGGCACAATGGCCATTATCACCGTCATCGTCACTACCGTCGTCACCACCACCATCATTGTCGTTTGGTCCGCCGCTGCTGGCATGATCACTATGGCCATCACCGCTGCCGCCATGTACGTGTATGTAACTAAACCACGTAGCAACAATGCGCATCGTATAAACAAAGCCTGCAGAATGCAGGCTTTGTTTTTATACAACATGCCTTATTATATACTTTCCTAAAACCAAGCTCGGATCCCTACGACAAACTGTGTATCACTGACGTCACCGCCCGCCAGCCGGGTAAAATCCGCGGTACCACCATACTTCCTCGACCAGTAAACGCCGATATACGGCGCAAACTCGCGCCGGATCTCGTAACGCAGGCGTAGACCAACGGACAGGTCCGAGAGACCGGAACCAATACCCAGGGCCGGATCATCTTTACTATAGAAATTGACTTCGAACTCAGGGGTAAGAATCAGCTTCTGTGTAAACAGGATTTCATACTCCCCTTGCAGCCGCAGTGCGGCACGCCCTTCCCGGCCAACGAACAACGCCGTGTCCACTTCGAAAAAATAAGGTGCCAGGCCTTTCAGTCCGACCGCCACCCAGTCCCGGCTCGGCTTGGGCTTGAAGTCTTTCCGTACCCCGACCTGGACATCCCAGTACCTGGCAATCGCCCGGCTGTACAGAAACTGCAGTTCTGCTTCTTCGGTCGTGCCGCTGACGTATTCCCCTTCCGTCTTGATCCAGAGTTTATTGAGGTCCTTACCGACCCATAGCTCCGCCTCCCAGACTGTCGGATTCTTGCCACTCGAATTTCTGGTCTCGATCTGGTCGATCATGACTTTCATCAATGTCGGATCGTCCGAAACCCCGCCTGCCTGTGCCAGGCCCGACAGCAGAAACAACAGCAGTGCTGTAATGAGTTTGTTAGTCATTCTATTCCTCCTCAACTGACCACGACTTTACGGAACATGCCGAGCATATGGTAGATCAGGTGGCAATGGTATGCCCACCCTCCCATCGCGTCTGCTGTCACCAGGTAACTGATCTTGGCTCCCGGCTGGACAATGACTGTGTGCTTGCGTGGAATATGCTTGCCGTCTCCGGTTTCAAGATCACTCCACATCCCGTGCAGATGCATCGGGTGGTTCATCATCGTGTCGTTGACCAGGGTAATGCGTACACGTTCGCCGAATTTCAAGCGTAAAGGCTCGGCATCCGCAAACTTGATCCCATTGACGGACCACATATAGCGGCTCATGTTTCCAGTCAGGTGCAGTTCGATCTCGCGCCCCGGGTCTCGCCTGTCCGGTGTCGTATACAGGTTTTTGAGCATCCGGTAGGTCAGTACCCGGCGGCCGTTGTTGCGCAACCCGACACCGGGATCATCGAGCCTGTACAAGGGTTTTTGCGAACGCATATCGACGTGCGGACCGAATTCCGTTGCCACGTGGGTGACCTTCTTGTCGTTGCCGTAACCGGCACGGCCATTCATGGGATGCACCTTATTGCCGGATTTATGCCCGGTATGGCCGTGATGCATACCATGCATGCTGTGGTCCATGCCCTTCGATTTTCCGTGCATACTGTGGTCCATACCGCTCATATCCATTCCCATATCAGTATGCGTCAGGATGGGCAGTGGATCCATCTTCGGAATCACTCCTTTCAAGGCCAGGTCCGGTGTCAAGGTCCCGCGTGCATAGCCGGTACGATCGATCGACTGGCAGAAAATCGTATAAGCTCGATCGTCTTTCGGTTCGACCAGCACATCATAGGTTTCTGCAACCCCGATCCTGAATTCATCGATGGTAAACGGGTGTACATACTGGCCGTCGGCAGCGACGACTGTCATTTTCAGTCCGGGAATACGCACGTCGAAAAAAGACATGGCGGCGCTGTTGATAAACCGCAACAGGACTCGTTCGCCGCGCTTGAACAGGCCTGTCCAGCCGCGGTCCGGCGTCTGGCCATTGACGAGGAACGTATACGTATAGCCGGTCACATCGGCGAGGTCCCGTGGACTCATACGCATCTTGTTCCACATCTTGCGTTTGGCCCAGGTTTTCTTGATGCCGTCGCGCTTGATCTCGCGCAACAGATCAACCGATGTCCGCTCATAGAAATTGTAGTAGTCGCTCATCTTTTTCAGCTTGCTGTAGATCCGGTGCGGATTCTCGTCAGACCAGTCAGACAGCTGCACCACGTACTCCCTGTCATACCGGTATGGCGGCGGTTTGATCGGGTCGACGATGATTGCGCCATACATGCCGGTCTGCTCCTGGAACCCGGAGTGACTGTGGTACCAATAAGTACCATTCTGACGCACATCGAACTCGTAATGATAAGTCTTGCCCGGTGCGATTCCGTCGAAGCTGATACCGGGTACACCATCCATCCTTTCAGGCAGGATGATTCCATGCCAATGGATCGAACTCGACTCGTCCAAGTGGTTGGTCACGTCCAAGGTGACCCGCTGGCCTTCCTTCCAGCGCAGGATCGGCGATGGTACAGTGCCATTGACCGTGGTCGCAATCCTGCTCTTGCCGGTAAAATTCACCCGCGTGGCACCAATATCGAGCTTGAAACGGTTACCTCTCAGGGTTTTCATCGGTGGTTGTGGCACCGGTGAACCGGCCAGCAGGTTCATCGCCGGCGCCCCCAATCCCGCCACAGCAAGCGCCGCCCCTGCCCCGGTCACAAACCGGCGCCGTGACTGGTTGATTGCCTCCATTTCTTCAAACTCTGCGAGTTCTGCTAATTCTTTGTAAAAATCGTCGTTTCTCATAATTCTCTTCAATCGCCTTGTGTCAATGTTCGAATCAGGCAGAATCGCTGCCGTTACCGGCAAAGCCTCTGCCTCGACCGTACTATTCAATCAAGTGCAGCAACCACAGTCTGCCCTTCAGGCAACACTGCAATTTTCCTGCACCCTCAACCCTTGAGGTTACGAATGCTTGAATGCAGGCTCTGATCCCGGATCAGAAACTGCTGCATAATCGTAGTGAACCGTCGGAATCAGCCTATCGGAGGACGGTACAATGGGGTACGGCTGTTACGTGGTTTGATCTTGTTTGATAATTGGAAGGACAATGCCCGCCGGTCATCATTGGGCAATGCCACTGAAGGTAAAAGCGCCGGGACATTCGCGGTACAGGCGATCGCACACTCAGAGCAGGCGGTCCTGGTGACACAATGAGGACAAACGCCCTCCTCATTGGAAGCCCTGTGCTGGTGAACCGGAACATAATGCAACGGCTCACTGCGTTCCACTGAGTCCGTTACCGCCCCGGCAACAGTGATGACGACAGCCTGGCCCTGCCTGACCGGCAAAACCAGCAACGCCATCATCACGATCGCGACCAAACTGCGGCAAAACTTTGTATTCTGTTCCAACATTCAGTGACCTGGCCGTAGGGCTACCCTGTTCAACGCTTTGAGATTAGATACTGAATATATAGCAAAGTTCAACACCAGACAACATCCTTTTTGTAGCCCGGCCCGCCGCGCAAAGTACTACTCTTCTCCTGCTAAATCAATAAGATAGCAGACCGTGTCGCCATCAGGCACACCATCGCCCCGCTGTTCCCAATCTTGCAGCGCATTCTCCATGCGCTCCTGCAGCGCTTTCAACTCATCGAGCTTTACCCGGTTGTCCTCAATCCGCTTGCGGATGATGTCGCGAACCAGCGGACACGGCGATTTACCACTGTGCGCATGATCGAGAATATGCTGTATTTCAGCCAGCGTATAGCCCAGGCTTTGTGCCCGGCGGATAAATCTCAGGCGCTTGACATCGGTATCGGTAAACAGCTTATAGCCATTGTTCCTGTCACGTTCCGGCTTGAGCAAGCCGATGCGTGTATAGTAGCGGACCGAATCAGCTGAGACATTGGCTGCCTGCGAAAGCTCTTTTACCATCATTTTCGTTTCTCCACTTCAACGACCATAAATCAACCCTGCCAGCGAAAACCGTGACTTCAAACAGTTCCGCGGGCAAAAAGATAAACTCTTTTCGAGTATAAACCTGTGAGCAACACACAAGTCAAGAAAACAGGCCTACTGCCTGATCCCAAACAAGTCTTTCAACTCCTGTTCGGTAGGCTGGCGGCGAAACACCACCTTGCCATCGACGATCAGATTCGGCGAATGACGAATCTGCAGCCTTTGACACAATTCCGGTTCTTCTTCGACATAGCGGACAGCGTGTGCAATCTGCAGATCGTTCAACTCCTTCGACATATTCTTGCAATGACTGCAACCGCGTGTCGCCAAAACCATTACTTCCATCATTTTCTCCTCTTGTCAGTCAAAACTCTCCAGCTCGCACTTCTCACCGCTCCCCTATTGCGGCGTCCCAATGGCACGCCGCAGCCAGAGAAATGCGGGCCGCCCGATACAAACCCTGAACAGGCCAGGGCCTGCATCCAATGTGCTATGCACTCAGCGTGGAACGATCGCCATCTGGTGTGCGGCACCGGCCGGCAGCTTGATCGTATTCACGGTTTTCAGTGTCTTCTGGTCCAGCACCCAGATAATCGACTTCTTCCGGCTCGAGACATAAACCTTGCCGCTGCCTGATATGGTATTCAGATGATAAGGCGCCGGTTCAAGCTTTTTCTGCCGCATCTTGCCCGTTTTGGTATCCAGGGCAACGAATTTGTTGTCACCCTTGGAACTCAAAAACAAAGTCACCCCATCGTCTGCGAGGTCGATCCCATGCAGATTACTGCCGATCTTGTAATCCTTGGTTACTTTCCCGCTGGCAATCGACACGAAAGAGACTTTCCCGGCGAAGGGGTTGGTAACATACAATGTTTTACCGTCCTTTGACAACACCATGTGCTCCGGCCCCGGCCCGGATTCCAAGGTGCGCAGTACCTTCCATGTCTTCAAGTCGATTTCGGCGATATTGTTGCTGCCGGTATTGGTCACATACACCTTGGTGCCATCCTTGGAAATCACTGCGTAATTCGGTGCCAGGCCGGTTTTGACCCGTTTTACGATCTTGTTCTGTTTCATATCGTAAACACTCAACTCACCACGGGAAATATGCGTGGACAGCACATAGCGACCGTCGGGCGTAATGGCCTGATGATGCGTGGAACCAGCGACCGGTATCACTGACATCACATGCCCGTGTGCCGGGTGCACCAGGTACAGCTTGCTGTTGGCCTTGTCCTTTGGTTCATTCGGCTTCAGTGGTGTTTCGAACAGGCTGCCGGCGACCAGGTATTCCCCATCCGGCGTCGCCACCAGGCCGTGCGCTTCCTTGGTGCCGGGATATTGCGCAATGATCTTGTCCGTCTTGCTGTCGACCGCGATCACCATGTTGCCTTCACCCAAAGGGATATAGACCCTCGGATTGGCATACAGTACCAGCGTAATCAGCGACAACGCTATTACACCGGCCAACTGCAGCCCTCTTTCATTCGTTTTTCTGCTCATCGTTCTGCCCTCATCACGTAGAAAAAATTCAGTAGTGGACCGTAAAAATTCTGTGTCCACTATGACACAGCCGCAACGCGTTTCCATTGACCTGTGTCAAGCTCACAACATCGAAATATCAATGTACACACTTACGCTTGTGCAACAGCAGGTAAATCGACGGGATCAGCACCAGCGTCAAAATAGTAGCGCTGATCATGCCGCCTACCATCGGTGCCGCGATACGGCGCATGACTTCCGATCCTGTCCCCGAACCAAGCATGATCGGCAACAGGCCGGCGATAATCGCAAACACCGTCATCATGATCGGGCGCACCCGCAACAGCGCACCTTCGATCACCGCCTCCCGAAGCTCCGCCAGGGTCAGGGTGTGCAGCTTGCCTTCCTTATGCCGGTACTTGTTGTAAGCGTCATTGAGGTAAGTCAGCATGATCACACCGATCTCCACCGCCACCCCGGCCAACGCGATAAAGCCGACACCGACCGCCACCGAAATATTGTAATCGAGCAGGTACAACAGCCAGTAGCCGCCGACCAGCGCCAACGGCAAAGTCCCCATGATCACTGCCACTTCGGTAAAGTTACGGAAGTTCAGGTACAGCAATAAGACAATGATAACCAGCGTCAACGGCACCACGAGTTGCAGGCGCTGCTTGGCACGTACCATGTACTCGTACTGGCCGGACCACTCGATCGAATAGCCGGCGGGAAGTTTCACCTTTTCGGCGACGACGCGCTGTGCCTCGGTGACATACGACCCAAGATCGCGCCCGGCGATATCGACGAAGATCCAGCCGTTCGGCCTGGCATCTTCACTCTTGATCATTGCCGGCCCGGCCTCGACCTCGACCGTCGCCACGTCCTTGAGCTGGATTCTCGCTCCCGTCGGCGTAATGATTGGAAGCTGTCTGAGTTTTTCCAACGAATCCCGGCTTGCACGCGGGTAACGGATATTGATCGGGAAACGCTGCAGTCCTTCCACTGATTCAGACACCTGCATCCCCCCTATCGCAGTGCGCACGATATCCTGCACATCACCGATGTTCAGTCCATAGCGCGCCGCACCCAGGCGGTTGATGTCGACCGTGATATACCGCCCGCCGGCCACGCGTTCCGAGTAAGCGGAGACCGTACCGGGCACCTTCTTGATGACCTCCTCGATCCTTTTACCGATCTGCTGGATAGTCTTCAGGTCGGCACCTGCCACCTTGATGCCGACCGGCGTCTTGATCCCGGTCGCCAGCATATCGATCCGGGTCTTGATCGGCATGACCCAGGCATTGGTCAGGCCCGGCAGTTTCACGATCCTGGCCAGTTCCTTGCGAAGCTTTTCCGGTGTCATCCCCGGCCGCCACTGCTCCCGTGGTTTGAACTGTATGGTCGTCTCGACCATGGTCAGCGGCGCCGGGTCGGTGGCTGACTCGGCACGCCCGATCTTGCCGAACACCGTCTTGACTTCCGGCATGGTCTTGATCAGCTTGTCGGTCTGTTGCAGGATCTCCTGCGCCTTGCCGATCGACACACCGGGAAAGGTCGTCGGCATGTACATCAGGTCACCTTCATCGATATCCGGCATAAACTCCGAGCCCACCTGGCTCATTGGCACGGCCATCGACAGCATCGCCGTCACGGCAATGATAACGATCAACCACGGATACCGGAGTGCAAAATTGATGAACGGCCGATAACCTTTGATCAATATCCTGTTGACCGGATTCTTTTCTTCCGGCGTGATATGACCACGAATAAAATACCCCATCAGCACCGGCACCAACGTGATCGACAATCCGGCCGCCGCGGCCATCGCATAGGTCTTGGTAAACGCCAGCGGTGAAAACAGTCTCCCTTCCTGGGCTTCCAGCGTAAACACCGGCAGAAAGCTCAGCGTGATGATCAGCAGTGAGAAGAACAACGGCGCACCGACCTCGTGTGTGGCCTGGCGCACTATCTGCCAGTGATTGTGATGGCTGTAGGTATCTTTCTCCATGTGCTTGTGAACGTTCTCGATCATTACGATCGCGCCGTCCACCATCGCACCGATCGCGATCGCAATCCCGCCCAACGACATGATGTTGGCATTGATACCCTGGGACTTCATGATGATAAACGCGATGATGATGCCTATCGGCAGGCTGATGATCGCCACCAGCGCGGAACGCAGGTGAAACAGAAACACCAGGCAGACCAGCGCCACGACGATAAATTCCTCGATCAGTTTTTCGGTCAGTGTTGCTACCGATCGTTTGATCAGTGACGAACGGTCATAGGTCTCGACGATCTCCACCCCTTCCGGCAGGCCCTTTTTCAGTTTCTCCAGTTTTTGCTTGACTTTCTCGATGGTCGTCAATGCATTCTCGCCTGAACGCATGACGATCACCCCGCCTACCACCTCGCCTTCACCATTCAGTTCGGCAACACCACGGCGCATCTGCGGACCGAGCCGTACCAGGGCCACGTCCTTGATCAGGATCGGTACCCCCTTCTTGCTGACACCCAACGGAATGTTACGCAGGTCTTTTTCACTCTTGATGTAACCGGTTGCACGAATCATATATTCTGCTTCCGCCATCTCGATCACCGACCCACCGACTTCCTTGTTGGCCCTGTGGATCGCCTTACGCAGCTTGTTCAGCGGTATTCCATAGGCCCGCAAGCGGTCCGGGTCGACTACGACCTGGTACTGCTTGACCATCCCTCCGATCGTTGCCACTTCCGCGACCCCCGGCACAGTCTGCAGTTCGTATTTCAAGAACCAGTCCTGCAGCGCACGCAGCTGAGAGATATCATGTTTCCTGGTCTTGTCGATCAAGGCATACTGGTAAACCCAGCCAACCCCTGTGGCATCGGGCCCAAGCGCCGGCTTGGCTTCCTTGGGCAGACGGCCCGACACCTGGTTCAAGTACTCCAGTACCCGTGAGCGTGCCCAGTACAGATCCGTACCGTCCTTGAAAATAATATAGACGTAGGAATCGCCGAAAAACGAATAACCCCGTACCTTGATCGCACCTGGAACGGACAACATGGCGGTAGTCAACGGATAAGTCACCTGGTCCTCGACCACCCTGGGCGCCTGCCCTGGAAACGACGTCTTGATGATTACCTGGACGTCCGACAGGTCGGGTATCGCATCCAGTGGTGTCGTCTTTACACTGTAGATACCCCACCCGATCAGAATCGCAGTCAACAGCAGTACCAGAAACCGGTTGCCGATCGACCAGTCAATAATCTTCGCAATCATGTCCGCCCCTTATTCTTTACTCAGTGTATTACCGATCTTGTCTGCCGGCTTTTCCTTCGGCACCTCCTTCATACGCGTAAGACTTGCGGTAAAACTTGCTTCCGAGTCGATCAGAAACTGCCCTGAGATAACGACCTTTTCTCCCGGCGCCAGGCCTGAAAAAACCTCCACCATCCCGCCGGATTCAACCCCGGTCACTACGTTGCGTGGTGCGAACCTGCCACCCTCCTTGGCGACGATAACGCGCTTGTCCTTGCCGGTACGGATCACTGCAGAACTTGGAATCAGTACCGCGTCACGGAAATCACCGCCATCGATGGTAATATGGGCGAACATATTCGGCTTCAGTGTCTCGTTTTCATTGTCGATACGAAACCGGACTTTCAGGGTGCGTGTCTTCTGGTTGACATTCGGGTAGACGTATTCCACTTTCAGTTTTTTACCGTTTTTCCACCCATCGACGTTCTTCAGGTCGTGCACGACCAGCGTCGCCGGCTGACCGACCTTGATCCAGTTCGCCTGGGCGCCAAACACCTCCGCCTGAATCCATAACTTGGACAGGTTGGCAATCGCCATGATCTCCTTGTTTGGTACGACATACGTTCCCTGCCTGACCTTGAGCTTCGATACCACTCCGTCACGATCGGCCCGCACCTGGATCAGCTGCTTGACCCTTCTGGTCCTGGTCAGTTCACGAATATGCTGTTCAGGGATATCCAGTGCACGCAAGCGGTCGAGCGACGCACTGATCAAGGAACGGTTGCCCAGGATCAAGGCCTGCACATATTCCTGCTGCGCGTTGACCAGTTCCGGTGAGTAGTATTCAAACAGCAGATCACCTTTACGCACCTTCATCCCTTCGGTATTGACCTTCAGAGTCTGTATCCATCCCTTGGCACGCATATGAATATGGTAGATCTGGTTTTCGTCGTACTCGATGTAGGCGACCGTCTCGATCTTCTTGCGCAATACGTCCTTTTTAACCGTTGCCACCCGTACACCCATATTGTTGACGACCACGGGGGAAATCTTGACACCGTCACCGGCAGACTTCTCCTCTTCTTCATAGACTGGAATCAAGTCCATCCCCATCGGCGACTTACCCGGTTTGTCGCGGCGGTAATTCGGATCCATCGGCGCGACCCAGTACTTGATCTTGCGTTCTTTCTTGACTGGTTTGTCGGCTTTTTCATAGACCGGGATCAGGTCCATCCCCATGGGCGACTTGCCAGGCTTGTTACGCCGGTAATTCGGATCCATTGGTGCAACCCAGTATTTGACCTTACGTTCCTTGCCGGTAGAGGGATCGGAACTCGAAGCTGTCTTACCGGCACCGTCACAGCCAGACAGCAAAAAGGCAGACAACAGCAGCGGTATCGTGCGTGTAAATTTCATGACTGTTCTCCTGTCAGGTAATTCAAATCAGATTCTGTTTTCTTGATATCGATGCGCAGGCGAAAGGCGCGCAGCTTGATATCCAGTTCAGTGATCCGCGCCTTGACCAAGGTGGCAAACTCGGAGCGCTTGTTCTGATACGATGACATCGTGGTCACCGAGTTCATTCTCGCCTTCGGCAACAGCGTCCGGGTATAGCGCCTGTAGCGCGTGGTAAGACGTTTCCAGGTCGTATAGCTGTCGACCAGTTTCCTGCGCAACATCAGATAGCGTTCGTTACGCGCAAACACTGCCGCACTGACTTTGCGCTCGCTCGCAATGACTTGTTGATCGTTGCGTTTGCGCTTGAAGAACGGAATGTCCATCGTGATTCCGACCGAAGCAAAGTCAGGACGGTCCTTGCGCTGACCGTAACTCGCGTAGAATGAAAACTTGGGCTTGTACTCCTGGCGCGCCAGCTCCACCAGCTTCTGACTGGCCCTGACGCTGATACTGTCGCTGCGTAACAGCGGGTGTTTCGGCAGGCGGTCGAGCATAGACTTCAGACTGCTGAATCTCGCACTCGCCGGCAACCTGCCTGACAGTGGACGGGCGGCATTCTCGAGCCCGATCCATTTCCCGAGCATCGCCCGGGCACGGTCCTGCCGGTTCTTGATCTTCGTCAACCGGTCATCGAGCAAATCGATCTCGAGCTGTGCACGGATCACTTCATGCTGCAGCCCTCTGCCCGCCCGGTACTGGTCTTCGGTCACCCGCAGCATCTGCTTGAACAGGCGGCGGTTGACCCGGACAATCCGCTCCGCGCGCTGCCAGTAATAAAGCTCCAGCCAGCTTTTACGTGCTTCCCTGCGTGCCAGCCAGACCCGGTTTCTGGCCAGTTCCTGCTGCCGCCTTGACAGCGTCTGCTTGTAGGCGGACTGGATTCTTCGGGTTTTGCCGCGGGGAATCGGCTGCTGAATACCAAGCTTGATCTGCGTCATCGGCGCCTGCGCCCGGTCAAAGGTGTCCACCGGGAAATTGTCAAATCCCATCTTGACCTTCGGATTCGGCAGGTACTTTGCGACCTTGGACTGACTTTGCAGTGACTGGGTCAATTCCAGGTGCTTGGACTTCA
>JALUUZ010000236.1 GCA_027021095.1 Gammaproteobacteria bacterium | reverse complement strand
TGAAGACATGCTGGTCTCACCGGCGGCATTTATTCCCGCAGCAGAACGCTACAACCTGATGCCGAAAGTCGACCGCTGGGTGCTGCGTAACACTTTTGAGTTTCTTAAGTCCAGGGATCTGTCGCGCTGGGAGGCAGTGAATATCAACCTGTCAGGACAGAGCATCAGTGATGAATCGTTTCTGTATTTTCTGATCGAATGCATCAAGAAGACAGCTGTCGACCCGGAATTTTTCTGCTTCGAAATCACCGAAACCGCCGCCATCTCCGACCTCAACAGTGCTGCAAGCTTTATGGAAGTACTGCGCAAGATGGGCTGCCAGTTTGCACTGGACGATTTTGGTGCAGGCCTGTCGTCTTTTGCCTACCTGAAAAACCTGCCGATCGACTTCCTGAAAATCGACGGTGCATTCGTCAAGGGCATGAACGACAGCCATGTCGATCAGGCAATGCTGGAGGCGATCAACCATATCGGCCATGTCATGGGCATCAAGACGATTGCCGAATACGTCGAATCCGACGAGTTGCTGGCGCAGGTGCGTGCGATTGGCGTGGATTATGTGCAGGGATACGCTATCTCCCGGCCGTCGCCTCTCGAAGAATACTTTTGACGTCGTCTACGATGCGTCTCATGTGATTCGATTTGTCGCGGTGTTGGTGCGTACAACAATGCACTAACCGCAGGCGCGCATCTTTCGTGACAGCTCATAACGAGCCTGTGCACGCTTGTCCCGGGACCGGTATTCATTGACCAGTGAAGCGATGGCATTGGCGGTGCAGAAATTCTCTGCAAACAGGTCTTCTTCATCGAAACGTATCGCGAACTGTTTCTCTAGAAAGGCGATGAGTTCTACGTACTGCAACAGCGTAATGCAGCCACTCTCGATCAGTTCTGCATTGGCATTGATGCTCTGCTTGTCGCAATGCGTTTCTTTTTTTATCCATTCAATAATAATAGAAAGAATCTTGGTTTTCATCGTTCACTCTCCATCTGTCTCACCGAAAAGTCCATGTAAAATTGAGGTAAAAGGCGGGTACTATTCAGTAAAACTCAATCAGCCTCTGTAGTACAAACGCTGGGAACCGGATTTGGTTGACCATTTTACTAACAGCCCGTTCTCAACTGCATGACTTTCAGGTCTTCGTTACTAGGTCGGATGAAACCAGGTGAAGGTTCAACTATACAGAAAGGAAGAGTCAGCGTTGCACACCCGGCAGACGCAACTCCACGGCCAGGCGTGTGCCCACGGTCTGCACCAAGTGACGCAGAAACAACATCAATAAAACTGAAATGGCCAACATTTCCAGGAATTCCTCGAGTGAACGGGCGAAATGCTTAACCGTGTATTTTTTCAATTCCAGCGCCTTCCAGATCCACGCATAGACGTTCCAGGGGTGCGCACTTCTCAAACCCTCGAAAAAGTCCAGTAATACCGCAGTCCCCATAAACCCGGCGGAAAGCAGCAACAGCACACGGGTCTTGCGCTCAGCAAATTCACGCCACAGAAAAATCAGCATAAAGAGACCCGCCGCGACAAACAACGGCAGAATGACAAGGTGCCACTCATAACTTGGAAACACTGCCTGCAACCAGCCAAAAAAACCGTCTGCCGCACTGGACTTGGACGGTGGGTACATTTTTTCGAACACCGAACCCATCCGCTCATGAATCAATGCGCCATCGTCGGCTGCCATATAGGTAAAAAAGACTGCCAGAAACCCCCAGGCAGCAATCTTTTTAGTCGTGATGCCGGGATCATCCTGACGCCGGCTGCGATGGACAAAAAAAATCAGCCAGATCACAAGCGCAACCACGAAAGTCTGGGTTGCCATAAACCAGTTTGCCAGGCTGTCTTCCCGTGCGATATTGAACAAGCGCCGCACCGGGCCATAAGAACTCCATTTCGCAAAGTTGATCAGTGCGTCGAGCACCACGAAGGAAAGCTCTGCGATCAAGCAGAAAAGAAAGACACGCCGTGGAAGACGGTACCCGTCAACCGCCAGGGTCGTACCCTGAACCGGAGCCGACTGCTTGTGCTTGCTTTCCGTCATGGCTGTAGTCTCTGAACAGGCATTTCCATAGATTCTAGCACAGGCCTGTTGCCGGCAACCACCGTTCCGCCGCACAGACCTGTCTAAACGACACCATTAAAAAAGCCGCCTGAACGGCGGCTTACGCTATCGACACACTGAAACGTGGTAACAGCTTACTCTCCCCCAACTGTGCCGTTGGTAAATTCTGTCGTCACCACCATACCGGGCTCTCCCGGTATGGCAGCAAACCAACTTTCTCCCTGCTGAATCGGCCCCAGTCCTTGGCTAACTCTTGTCTTTTTTGCCACTGGATTTACTATCCTTCGATGGACTATCCTTCGATGGCGTGTCCTTCGATGGCGTGTCCTTCGATGGCGTGTCCTTCGACGGCGTGTCCTTCGACGGCATGTCCTTCGACGGCATGTCCTTCGATGGCGTATCCTTCGACGGAGTATCCTTCGACGGAGTATCCTTCGACGGAGTATCCTTCGACGGAGTATCCTTCGATGGCGTGTCCT
>JALUUZ010000235.1 GCA_027021095.1 Gammaproteobacteria bacterium | reverse complement strand
GATTACGTTGGGTATCCTCGGGCTGGCACTGGCACTGTTTATGTTCGGTGTCTGGGTCAGGGAGTACAGCGCAGGAGAAATGTTTCTGGCGGCCGTCGGCCTGGCCGTTGCAGCAATCCCGGAGGGATTGCCGGCGATCATGACGATCACGCTGGCGATCGGCGTACAGCGTATGGCCAGGCGCAGGGCCATCATCCGGCGTTTGCCGGCAGTCGAAACCCTGGGCTCGGTTTCAGTGATCTGTACCGACAAGACGGGCACCTTGACACGTAACGAGATGACGGTCAGTACAGTCGTGACCGGCACCGCACACTTCGATGTGGAGGGAAGCGGCTATAGTGTTCATGGCCGGATCCTGGTCGACGGCGAGCCGTCAGTGGATGCAAGTCTGCTGGAGTTGGTCAGGGCCGGCGTGTTGTGCAACGATGCCAGTCTTGAACCCCGGACGGGTGCATGGCGGGTGCATGGAGACCCGATGGAAGCGGCGTTGCTGGTGCTGGCGCATAAAGCCGGGATCGATCCGGACCGCGAGTACGCAGCCTATCCCCGTGTTGATCATATCCCGTTCGAGTCCCATCTTAAGCTGATGGCGACCTTGCACCATGCATCTTCCGGTCGGGCCTTTGTCGTGATCAAGGGTGCGCCGGACTACGTAGTGCCGAAATGCAGTACACAGCGGCAGAATCAACAGCAGGTGCCGATCGACCACACGTTCTGGAACAGGGCGATGCAGCAGCTGGCCGGTGAAGGTAGACGTGTGCTGGCGTTGGCGAGCAAGCCGGTCGGCGATGGGCAGCGCCGGTTGGAGCATGCAATGATTCAGGACGGCCTGGTATTGCTTGGACTGGTGGGTGTGATCGACCCGCCAAGGGACGAGGCAGTGGTTGCGGTACGCCGCTGCCGGCAGGCGGGGATCCGCGTAAAAATGATCACCGGCGATCATGCGCTGACCGCTAAGGCCATTGCCGCACAGTTGCAGATGACAGGCACCGAACGTGTGCTGACAGGGCAGGATCTGGACCGGCTCGATGAAACTGCGCTGGCATGTCAGGTGCGGGAGGTCGACGTCTATGCCAGGGTCAGTCCGGTGCACAAGCTGATGTTGGTCGAAGCGTTGCAGAGGCAGGGCGCGATCGTGGCGATGACCGGTGACGGAGTCAATGATGCACCGGCGCTCAGGCGCGCAGACGTGGGTATCGCGATGGGACAGAAGGGTACCGAGGCGGCCAAGGAGGCCTCGGAGATCGTCCTGGCGGACGACAATTTTGCATCGATCAGTCACGCGATCGAGGAAGGCCGCACCGTGTATGACAATTTCCGCAAGGCGATCCTGTTTATCCTGCCGACCAACGGCGGTGAGGCCTTGGCGATCCTGGTCGCGATTCTGTTGGGTTTTCAGCAACTGCCGCTGACCCCGGCACAGATCCTGTGGGTCAATATGATTACCGCGGTCACGCTGGCGCTGGCACTGGCATTCGAGCCACCGGAGCCGGAGATCATGCGCCGTGCGCCACGGGACCCGCAGAGACCGATACTGACCCCGTTGTTTCTGTGGCGTATCCTGCTGGTCTCGGTGGTACTGCTGGCAGGTACCTTCGGCCTGTTTTTGCGTGAGCTGAACAATGGAGCAGGCATAGACTATGCGCGCACCGTGGCGGTCAATACACTGGTGATGTTCGAGGTGTTCTACCTGTTCAATTCCCGCTATATCGATGCGCCGGTATTGAACAGGCAGGGTCTGTTGGGTAACAAATACGTGCTCGCGGCAATTGGAACCTTGTTGGTCTTTCAGCTCCTGTTTACCTATTTCCCGCCATTGCAGGCTTTGTTCGCGACCAAGGCGCTCGATCTGTCAACCTGGCTTGTGATCATCGTGACCTCCTCGAGCGTGTTGTTTCTGATCGAAGGCGAAAAAGCGTTGCTGCGGCGCAGCCGGGGCGGCAAAACGTGACCACGCCGTGATGGTTGATTGTGCTGGTCCTGGTGCGTAGAACGCCTTTACTTTCCGGCCTGACGGCGGAGGGTGTTCTGCATCTCGATAGACCGGTTGATGGAATCGATATGGCTGTTGTAGCGCTCGATCAGTTTCTGATCGCGGAATTCCAGTCTGCCGTTCCTGATCTGCCAGTCGGCCTGGTGGGCGGCAAGCATATCGATCATGGCCTTGACGCTGCCGGCCACTTTCTCTTCCAGGTCCCAGTAGCGTTTGGCAGCACGGGCTTTCTTGCTGCGTGTGCCCTGGTCATAGCCGGCCAGCAGGGTTTTCTTTTCTTCGGCCGAGGCCTGGATGTTCTCCAGTGCGTTTCTGGAATAGGCCTTGAACGCGGTGATCTTGTTTTTATGGGTGCGAATGATCTTGATCGCCTTGTCAGCGATTTTTTGTTTTTTGGTGATGTCACTGTTCTTTTTCAGCAGCTTGAAATCCATGATCGTGAACCAGCCGATGTTTTTCATCGCCAGCGCGTAATCCTGGTTCATTTTTTTCTTTTTCGCCGACAGGTCTTTCATGATGGCCTCGATCTGTACGGAAAGAGCATGTCCCGTGCTTTGTTGGCTGTTCTGGCCGTTGGTGGGTGCTGCTGCGGCGTTGAGGCAGAACAGCAGGAGCGATAAGGTAATGGGTATCTTCATGGCATTCTCTCTGGTGAATTTGGTTGATCGCCGGTCTACGGTCAAGGGGCGCCCGGCCGGTGCAGCGCCCTGGTTCAGTATAGCAATTTTAGCCTGAGTTTGCGCTGCCGGGCCGTTGCCGTATCCCGGCCGTACCCTTTTCAATCGGATTCGGAAACTGGTATGATTATCGTCGCAGTAAATCATGCCGTAAAGCCGATGAGTCAGTCGTTTCAGTACAAAATCAAGCGCTTCCGAAACGGAAGAATCCTTTTGTTCGCCTTTTCCCTGGTCTGCGCGATGGCTGCCACAGGCAGCGATTGCTGGCCCAATGCACCGGCGAGAAAACCAGGCTATTTTCTGGACCGGGTCTTGTGTGCGCAAAAGCAGGTACAGGGTTCGGCAAAGCAGCAGCGTAAGCAGAACAGAAAAGACCTGGTGGCCTGCCTGAGGCGCAAGGAATCGGCGATGATCGCGCGTTACAACCAGCTTGTGCAGCGCAGTGGCGACAGGCTGCTGCTGAAGTTGAAATACGGTAATACACTGATCAGAAGTAATACCAAGGATGAAAACAAGGAACTGTATGACAAACTCGGCAAGCCCTTCGTGACTTACTATTACTACGGCTTCGATACCGCCCATTGTTACCATGTGGTCGCGACCTCGTACTGGGAGACGTTCTATCTGCAGTTTGTCAATACGCATACCGGGAAGGTTACTAACCTGCCAGGCCGGTTGACCTATTCCCCTGAAGGGAATTATCTTTTCGGTTACGACGATGATCCTTCGGCAAAGAACAATCTGGTACTCTACAGGATCGATGACAAGGCACTGACGCTGGTCTACGGCAAATCCATCCCTGATGCCGGGAAGACCCTGATCGAGGGCAGGTGGGAGTCGGACAGGGTCCTGAAGCTCTTTACCGGCAAGGCCCGCCTCTATGCAATCCTGAGCCTGAAAGACGGCAAGTGGGTTCTGCAGCAGGCGGCTGCAGACGTTGTGCGTGATGCAAACGCCTTGAAAAAAGACGACGCGGCGGCACCGCAGGCACAGCCAGCTACAAAGCTGGCGCTGGCGAAGACCTATAAAAACCTGGGCCTGGCGTTCGAGGCAAAGGGCAGGCTCGACAAAGCACTGGAATATTATCACAAGGCGCTGGACATCGATCTTAAGAACCTGGGTGCGGATCATTTTTCGGTTGCACGGGACTATAACGATCTAGGTGCTGTCTACGAGGCGATGGAAAACTATGACCAGGCACTGTATTACTATCACCTTGCGCTGAAGATCGATCGCGGGCAGATGGGGCCCGGCCATCTGCAGGTAGCAACGGATTACACCAACCTGGGTTCGGCACACGAAGGCAAGGAAGAATACGAAAAAGCGATCAGTTATTATCTGAAGGCATTGGCGATCAACTTGAAATCGCTGGGCGCGAATCATGTGGTGGTGGCAAGCAACTACACCAATCTCGGTTCGGCTTATGAAGGTAAAGAGGAATACAACAAAGCGATTGAGTATTACCAGATTGCGTTGCGTATCGACAAGGCCGCGTCAGGCGGGTCCGGGCTTAGAGTCGCCGCTGATTATGACAACCTGGCGTCGGCCTATGAAAGCCTGGGCCGTATCGACAAGGCGATAGAGTACTACCAGCATGCACTGCGGTTGAAGACAGCGAAACTGGGGGAGGGGCATGTCGACCTGGCAGTTGCGTACAATAACCTGGGTCTGGCCTACGAAGCGAAACAGGACTACGACAAGGCGCTCGAGTACTACCGTAAAGCATTGGCGATTGCGCAGCAGAAATTGGGCGCGCAGCACAGTACCACGAAAACGCTGCAGGGCAGGATCAGCGAGGCCCGGCAAAAGAGCCGTGTTGCTGATGGGCCGTCGCAGTAGAAGGGTGGTGAGAAAGGTGCGCCAGGCGGTAAAACAGGGCAAGAGATCGACTACCGGCCAGCGTCCTCTCCTGGCAAAGCATGGCACACTGAGCCGGGCTTACTCCGGTTTGTTGGACGGCTTCGTAGCGCGTTCGAGCATTTCCTCTTCGAGTTCTTTTCGCCACATTGCGAGCGTGTTCTCGCGCTGGTACTTGGCGTAGAGTTCTTTCGCCTTGATTTCAGGGGCCTTGTCCATCGGGATCCCGGATTTTTCGATCGCCGTAAGCAGGTTGAGAATGAATTCGAAATAAGGATCCTGCGACAGGATATCATCGACATTGTTAGTGGTGCTTTTACGCCTGGTACGTTCCAATGGGAATTGAATCAAGTCTGAACTCATGCTGACCTCGTCGGTTTGTCGTTTTTATTCTTATGTTTTATGGTGTTTATTATTGTGCTTTATTTTTTAGTGATTTTGCAGCGATATTCACTGATCTTGTCAGGGAATGAAATACCCGCTTGCAGCAGTAGTGTAACATAGTGGTGCGTACAACGCACCCTACTTTGGGGCGTGATATTTCTTTATCGTAAATCCTTTGGTGTGCTTCGCACACCTTCAAGATGAGGCAGGGTGCGTTGTATGTACCAACACCACGTCAAATCGCGTTATGCGGTCATCCTTCTACACGCGATTCTTCTATGCCGCACCCTTGCTCCGTCTCGCTACGAACGGTGGTGTAGCAGTGTGATTTCACCTTTGACATAGACAGTGTCGTTTTCACCAGCGCAGATAAACACGACTTTATTGTTGTTTTTAGCGCTGAATTCCAGGCGCAGGTCTTCTTCCGGCCGCAGGGGCTGCAAAAACTTGACGTGGCTGAAGCCGCCAGGTGGCGGTTGTTGCGGGTGGTGTTGGCGATAGCATTCCAGGATTTTCTCGAGAATCAGCACGCCGGGAATGACCGGGTTACCGGGAAAGTGGCCGACCAGCACAGGGTGGTTAGCCGGGAACCGGAATACGGATTTCACCGGCGTTCTCCGTTGCGCAGTTTCAGGTGCAGTTCACGCAGCGCGCGTAAAGTCAGTTTGCCGGTTTCGTTGTACGGAAGCCGGTTTACCTTGTAGAGTGGACGCGGCAGAAAGACAGGATCGACTTTCTGTGACAGTGCGGACAGAATTTCTTTTTCATCCGCCTCCGGGGCGACGACAAAGGCTGTCAGCCGGGTCAGGGTCTGCTGCCGGCCTTCGTCTTCCGGCAGGAAAAAAGCGCCTGCCTCGACCATCTCCAACTCCTGCAGTTTCAGGTTCAGGTCGGACAGTGAACCGCGTTTGCCGGCGATATTGATCATATCGCCGCTGCGGCCCAGATGAATGAATTCGTGCTCGTTCAGCAACTCGATGTTGTCGTGCAGGGTGACCGGTTCGCGCAGATGCGCAGCCACCACCTGGATCCCGCTCTTGTCCTGTCGCAGTGTAAATTCTGGATACATCCGCCAGGTGTCTGTCGCCAGCGTTTCGCGGCTGGCGATGGAGCCAGCTTCGGTGCAGCCGAAGATTTCCTTGACCGGGGCGTGCATGGTTTCCTGCGCCTGCCTGGCCAATGTCCTGTCCAACGGTGCTGTCGCAGAAATAATCAATTCGATATGCTTCCATTCCAGCCCGGCGGCCGTGCAGGCACGCAAATGCACGGGAGTAGTAATCAGCAGTACCGGCTGATCACAGGTATTGACTGCGTGATTGATGTCCGCCGGGTAGAACGGCCTGCCGCCGTAGATCGCGCAGCCGGTCAGCAGCGGATAGAGTACCGAGGTTTCGAACCCGTACATGTGTTGAGGTGGTACGGTAGCGATGATTCGGTGAGTCTTGTCATAAAGCCCAAAGCGCTGAGCCGCTGCGTCTGTCGCGTAGGCCAGGTCGCCCCAGTACTTGGTATGCGGCTGCGGTGTCCCGGTGCTGCCGGAGGTGAACGTGATCGCGGCGAGCTGGTTTTCGCCGATGTCCGGCACACTGGTATGCCCCAGGTGCTGTGACGGGATCTTTACCTGGCATCGAGGTGTTGGAGTATCCAGTTCCAGTGCCTGGTCTGCCAGGCAGTAGCAGTCTGGATAATTTTGTATCACCCCGTTGACATCGGCGGGTGTGCGTGACGGTGGCAGCAGGCTGATTTGCTGGCGCAACAACGCCGCCGCGAAGGTGAGGATAAACAGGTAGCGGTTTTCAACCAGGTTGATGACGAATGGTTTGTCATGCAGCTGCGCTGCAACCTGGTGCACATGATCGATGAACTGCGCATGGCTGATCCGTTGTTGTTCGAACCAGGCAAACAGGTCGTGTTCACCATGATGGCGGGTCAGTGGTATCGTACGCATCACGGCTTGCGGTTGACTTGTATCAGCTTTTTCAGAAAAGGGATGAAACCAATGTGTTCCACGTCCCGCAGGTGAATGCGGCGCACGATGTATTCTGCGACGAAGAATAAGACGATCAGTGCATAGTTGAAAAAGTTGGTCGCATAAGACCAGACGTACAGTGGTGCAAACAGGAGCAGCAGCAGCAACTCGAGTAACAGCAGCAGAAACAGAATGGTCCAGGCGATGGTCACCGATTTTGTATATTTGCAGACTGCCGGGGCCAACGGCTGCTCCCTGATCAACTGTGCCAAGTGGGTAATATACGGTGTATTGCCCTCGGTCAGGCTGTTGGCGAAAACGAACAGCAGCAAGCCGAGAATCAGCAGCGGCAATGAATAGATCACCAGCAGCGCATGGCCGCTGAGGCTGGCGATGCCTGTCAGCAGCGCCAGTGAACCAAACAGAACCGTTTGCTGGTGTTGTTGGCGGGCGGTTTTTAGCATAGCCAGCAGGCTGAGCAGCAGTGTCAGGTACAGGCTGGTCAGTATCGGGGTATCGTGTGTGATACTGTAGTGAACGATGAGCGGGTAGAGGATAAAACCTGCTATGATCCCCTTTGTGGTCAGTGCGATGATCATGATTTTCTGTTCTGCTGAATATGTTCAGCCAAAGTACGCAATGACGAAAAAATCCTGACGATGTCCGGGTTGTCGGAACGGAACTGGAAGCCGTATTTCTGCGTTACCGCCATCGAGATTTCAAGTGCATCGATTGAATCCAGCCCTAGGCCTTCACGAAACAGCGGGGCTTCAGGCTCAATGTCGCCGGCATCGACGTCTTCCAGGTTCAGTGCCTCGACGATCAGTTGGGCGACTTCTTTTTCGGTCGCTGTTTGCTCAGACATGTAAGAGTCTCCTGTTACTTTATTATTTTTTGTATTACTTTGTGTAGCGCCACGTTTACTATGTTTAACCGGTTTGGCGGCATCGACCATTATATCAAATAACGACTCAGGTGCTGGAATTTTGCATTTTTTTCGATAAAATACCGGACATGGAGTCATGAGTCAGACCACGGAAAGATTAAAAAAGTTATATAAAACAAGAAGATAAAATATTATTTGGTGTGGCGGACGGTGATTTTTTGAAAGAATTGTGATTTCCAGCCCCGGTTGCGTACTGTTTCGGGGTAAAATGACACGGGTTCGACATGAATCCATGCGGATAATAACTCTAACAGGAAACGAGTGGAACCTGGTGTAATGACAATTTCGCTATTTAAACCTTCCCGGGGGTCCGGGCTGATCGCGGCGCCGCTCAACGTCTCTTATTCGCCTGTGGCCGACACCGAAATACCAGTTCAGAATATATTGGCGAGTATTGAGTACCAGCCGGCTGCACCGGCCGCAGCAGGACAGGAACAGATCGATGTGGCTTTACCCTGCCTGTCGGCTGTGCCGTACCGGGAAACCTGGTCTAGCCCGGAGGTGGTGACTGCTGGTTCCGAGGGGATGATTTCCTATCGCCAGTCCAGCCGGGTCATCTTTGGTGTAGTCAAAGTCCGGGAGTCAGAGTTTGCGTCACTGCAGGATTGTACCCACAGGGTTTATACAGAGATTCTGCAGTTTCTGACGCGTAAAGATTATCCGTCTTTGTTGCGGGTGTGGAATTATTTCAGTGATATCAATGCAGACAGTGACGGGGTCGAGCGTTACAAGCTGTTTTGTGTCGGCCGCCATCAGGCCGTGTCGGTGATTCCGGATTTCGAGCGCTATCTTCCCGCGGCGAGTGCGATCGGGACCGGGACCCAGGAGTTCTTTCTGGTTTATTTCGTTGCTGCCAGAAGCCCGGGTGTACAGATCGAGAATCCCAGGCAGATCAGCGCGTTTCACTATCCGGACCAGTATGGTCCCAAAAGCCCGTCGTTTACGCGGGCGATGTTGAAAAACTGGGAACAGGTCAGCCAGCTGTATATTTCCGGTACCGCCAGTATCGTCGGGCACCAGACCCTGCACCGGGACAAGGTGCGCTTGCAGCTCGATGAGACGGTAGCGAACCTTCAGAGCCTGATCGGGCATGTCAGGGCAGTGCACCAGTGTGGCATCGAGCGGCTCGACCAGGTTTCGGCTTTGAAGGTCTATATCCGTCACCCCGAACATTATGCACTGATTCAGGACCGCCTGGAGGAAGTGACGGCGGAGAAAGTACCGGTATTGTACCTGCAGGGTGATATCTGTCGTCAAGACTTGTTGCTTGAGATCGAAGGTCTCGTCAATTTCAGGCGTTAGTATTCGGGAGCGGTGATTTATGCACACAGAGCAAAACAGTTGTGATGTCCTGGTCGTTGGTGGCGGCCCTGCTGGGTCGACGGCGGCGGCGTTGCTGGCCGAGCGTGGTTGGGATGTCGTGGTGTTGGAAAAAGAGGTTTTTCCAAGATTTCACATCGGTGAATCTTTGCTGCCGCTCAACCTGCCGTTGTTCGAGCGCCTTGGCGTGGCCCGGGAAGTCGAAAAAATAGGGATCTGCAAGTATGGCGCCGAGTTCAACTCCATGACGCATGCAAAGCCGGTGACCTACTATTTTGCCGGGGCGTTCGATCAGAGCATGCCTTATGCTTACGAGGTAAAACGGGCAGAACTGGACCAGATTCTGTTGAACAACAGCAGGGCCAAAGGGGCCAGGGTCCATGAAGGGGTCCGGGTGACCGGTGTCAACTTCGAGGGCTATCAAAACATCCAGGTCGAAGCCAGGGACAACGACGGCAGTACCCGGCCGTGGCGCTGCCGGTTTCTGCTCGATGCATCGGGGCGGGATGTGTTTCTGGCGCGTCAATTCGATATCCAGCGACCGCATCCACGGCACCGCAGTGCCGCGGTGTTTGCACATTTTTCCGGTGTCGAGCGCCGGCCGGGCAAGGATGAGGGCAACATCAGTGTCTACTGGTTCGAACATGGCTGGTTCTGGATGATCCCGTTCAAGGACGGCCAGATGAGTGTCGGCGCGGTATGCTGGCCGTACTATCTGCAGACACGTAAAAAACCGGTCGATGAGTTTTTGTGGGATACCATTCAACTCTGCCCGGCGGTCCATGCGCGGATGAAAGACGCAAAACAGGTTTCACCGGCGACGGCAACCGGGAATTATTCGTATGTCGCCAAACGCATGAGCGGCAGGGATTACCTGTTGCTGGGAGATGCCTATGCATTCGTCGACCCGGTGTTTTCCAGTGGTGTGCTGCTGGCGATGAACAGCGCAGTGCATGGCAGCGAGGTAGTGCATGCCGCGCTGCAACATCCTGAACGCCGGGCCATGATCCGGCGCCGGACCAGGAAATTCGAGCGCACCGTCAAGCATGGTGTCAAGACATTCTCCTGGTTTATCTTTCGGATCACACAACCGGCGATGCGCAATATGTTTATGGCACCGCGTGATGTCCTTGGGATCAAGAAGGGGATTTTGTCGCTGCTCTCTGGAGACTTGTTTCGCGGAACACCGATACGCAGGCCGCTGATGGTGTTCAGAATCATTTACTATATCACGTTTGTTTTCGATTGGAAGGCGAATATGGCGGCGTATCGCAAACGGAAATCGGGCGTGCATCAGCGCAGGCGGGAATGGGCACGGCAGAAAAGAATGCAACAGGAAGTCTCTCATGACGTAGAGTGATTCAGGGATTTTCGGTTCATCGATTTGAGTGCAGGTTCTGGCGTGGTTGTCATGGACCGGTGTGATTGTATAGCGGATCAGCGGGGCGATTATTATGGCAATACACGACAAAGAAAAGCTGGCAGTACCTCATCCACCACTGCAGGAATATTATTCCGAAGAGGCACAGCGCCGGAAATTCGTTTCAGAGCTGTTCGACAAGACCGCACACCATTATGACTGGGTCATTCGTGCAATGTCGTTTGGTTCTGGAAACTGGTACCGCAACCAGGCGCTGCTGCGGGCCGGGTTGAAGCCGGAAATGGCGGTATTGGACATTGCTACGGGCACCGGGCCTGTCGCGCAGTCGATCAGCCGGATCGTCAGTGGCAACGGTAGTGTGGTCGGCCTGGATCGCAGTATCAATATGTTGCATGAAACTGCCAAGCACATGCACTTGCCACTGGTGCAGGCTGATGCCGGGGTGCTGCCGTTCCCGGACCAGAGTTTCGATTTTATCACCATGGGTTATGCGCTGCGGCACGTGGATGACCTGCATGGCCTGTTCAGTGAATACTTCCGGGTCTTGCGCCCCGGCGGCAAGATTCTGCTGATGGAGCTGACCAGTCCCGACTCGCGGCTTGGTTTTATACTGACCAAGTTCTACATGCGCCGTATCGTTCCGCTGATCGCCCGGCTGGGTACCGGCAGCAAAGATGCAAAAACACTGATGACCTATTTCTGGGACACGATCGAACATTGTGTCAGGCCGGATGGTATTATCGAGCAGATGAAACTTGCCGGCTTGGAGGACGTGCGCAGACACAAGGTGCTGGGTATCTTCAGCGAGTATACCGGATTGAGGAAAGCCTGAAGCCGGCGACCAGTTAGTAAGAACGACGAACAATGAAAAACGACTGGAAGCAGCAGGGGGAACGCAGTAATGCTTTTACGCTTCGTTTGATTCTGTGGATAGCCCGGCATCTTGGACGCCGTGTCACGCGGCTTTTTCTGT
>JALUUZ010000234.1 GCA_027021095.1 Gammaproteobacteria bacterium | reverse complement strand
TGACCTGACGCCGACCACCTGCGCAGAACTGCCGATAATGGAAAGCAGAATCGCGTTACCAAAGCGCCGGAAGAAGTGATGATTGACCTTACCGGGCAACCCCATCATACCGATCTGGTCACCACCCGGGGAGTTGATGCGGATATTGATGTTGTTGGGGGTGATGATCCGCGTCCAGACCACATAGACCCGCGACTGGCCAAGCTCGGTCTGGCTGTTATAGGTGCCGATCAGCCGCGAACCGCGCGGAATCAGCACGTTGCGTCCGCGCTCGCCGTACACCGCCTCGGAAATCACCGCACGAATAGGCCCGGGCATCTTCGAATGGATCGGGGTTTCAAGCACGGCCGGGATCTGTTTGCCCTGCAGAATGGTGTACTCGAGATCCGTCAGCTTGGTGGCATTGGTGACACTGACCTCGGTGGAATAGGCCGCCTGGGCAAACTTCTGATTGCCGGTCTTGCTGCTGTAACTCAACATCTTCTGCGCCAGCTCGCTATCGGTCATCTTGTGCTTGTTGAGCTTGGCCTTGGCCGAATAGCTACCCTGCGCCTCGAAGCTTTTCTTGTCGTAATAGGCGGCCATCGGCGAGCCGAGCCTGCCTTTGAGCTCCCGGCTGTCGATCGGCAGCTGGGTGGGCGAATTATCGGCCGGCTCTTTCTTTTGCACGACTTTTTTCTGCGCCAGGGTCTGTTTGTACAGCTGCCTGTCGGCAAAATCGGAATCTCTTTGCAGCAGGCTTGGATCGAGGCTGGCCAGCTGCTTCTTTTCATAGTCAGCCACGTTGTAAACCGGCTTGTCTTCCTTGCTCGCCGGGTCGTTCTCATCCTTGTCGGTACTGGAGACGGCAAAATAGATGACCAGCAGGCTCAGGCCGATCACCCCGACGATAAACATTCCCCGGGAAGACCCCTTCGAGTAGGAAACCGGGGAGATCTCGTTGTCTATATCTTGCTGTGACATGGTGTGGCTCCTCGCAATACTTACTTGCTGTTGGTCTGCATCGAGTCTTTTTTCGAGGACCGGTGCTTCAGTCTGCTGAACCGCTTCCGCTGCTCCTGTGCACGTCTTCGCTTGTAAGCCGCCAGGTACGGGTCATTGAACACACAGGCCACCCGGTTCTTACCCGACCGCAGGGTAAACTGTCCACCTACTCTCTCCACGACCAGGTAGTTCCCCTGCATCCGGTAGTTCAACAGGCTTTCCTTCAGGTCAGGATGGACGAGGAAAATCGCCGGGATCTCCTTGTTCTTTGCAAACTCGAAATAGGTGAACTTGCCGTCATCGAACACCCGGATCGGCGTGATCGACCTGTCCCCCTTGTAGCTGTAGTTCAGGTTCCACAACGACGGGTCTTTTGCCTGTCTACGCTGGTTGGCAAGCAGCATTTTTTTATTCTGCTTCTCCAGTTCCTTGTTCGTCTTTTTGATCTCGTCTTCAGGATAAACGAACTTCACCTTGTAGACCATGCGCGGATCGTTCGGGTCCTTCGAGAAGTTCGCAATCAAAGTAAAGTGATACTCCCTGTTGGCGGAGGTCACCACGTACAGATTGGTCTGGATATTTTTCCCCATCACGACGGGCTTGATCAGGATCCGGTTGTATGCGGTGATGACCTTCCATGCCTTGGTGTCGCCAGGAAAGACCCCGATCACCTTTTCATACGGCGCGAACTGCAGAATGGTCGTGTACAGGTAGTGCAGGTAAAGCTTGACCACGTTGTCCCGGTGATAGTTGACGGTACGAATACGCTTGTCACTGGTCAGCGGCACCGGAGTCTGCTCGGCCAATACCGGCGCTACCGACAACAGCACCAACATACACGACATCCATACGATTTTTTTTGACTTCAGCATTGTCTCCACACCTTTGTTACAGTTGACGCCTACGGCTGATTCGGGTTGTTCAACATTTCCTTGCCGGTTTCATACCGGATCACGGTAAACCCGTACGGGTTTTCCAACTGGTCTTTCTTCTTCATGATCAGTTTCGGGTTCCAGCGGTACTCGATGATACCCTGCCAGTTTTCGCGGGTGATCTCCTCGCCCTTGATGATCTTGACTTCCATGCGGAAATTGGCGACCCTCTTGGACAGGTGATTGATCGAATACAGGCGCACGACGCGCATCACCGAATCGCCGTACTTGTTCTTGAACGAATCCGGCGACGTGTCGCCCTGTTCTCCGCGAAAATGGTCCCAGACACGCTGCGAACTCATGATCTCGACCAGCGACTCACGCTGCCCCTGCAGGATCGGGTTCCATGACTCACGCGCCACGACGAAGCGGTTGATCCAGTAGTTACGATCACGGGTGGTAATTTCCAGCATGATCGGTTTTTTGTCCATGGGCTTGGCGGTCATCTGCTTGGTCACAGGGTCTTTCAGGTAGTAGACGGGAACGAATTGCTTCAATGGAAACAGGTAGTAAAGCAGGCCCAGTGCCGCGATACAGAACCCCAGCGCCAGCATCGCCACCATCCGCCACTGCTTTGCCGCCGCCTGGGCACGTTGATACTTGTCCGCATGAAAGGATTTGGCCTGCGCAGCATAGGCCTGGGC
>JALUUZ010000233.1 GCA_027021095.1 Gammaproteobacteria bacterium | reverse complement strand
TTCCCGGGTCTGCTTTTCGATGCCCAGGTTGATGATGTTGTTCTCCAGGTGCGGGCCCAGCAGAAACTCGGCTGACAGGTAGGCCAGTGTGCGCGACCGGTTGGCGGTATACCCGGCGGTGGTACTGATCCAACGCTGCAGCATGCGGTCACGCACCAGGTAGGCCAACGCCAGGTAATAGTCCTGCATCGTCGCGTGACCGGGGAACTTGCCCTGGATATAGAACAGATTGTCCAGGAACGCGCTCTTGATGGCCTCCTTGCTGGTGCTGATACGTGGTGACACACCGTCGACATGCGTCGGCAATGACGACTTGGTAATTTTGCTGATCAGTTTCTTTAAATCGATTCCCATACTCGTTGCTTCAAACCATTGACACACCTAAGTGTAATCGATTTGCAAAGAATTGCCGTCTCGCTGCGAACGGTGGTGCTAGAGCGCGACCTTTCCATGCTCTGCCAGCGCGCGGCGGACGATATCGATGTGCAGCCGCAGGTTGTAGACTTCATCGGCGTAAGACAAAGGCACCGAAACCCGGGTCACTTCCTCCTCGATGCCGTCGAGTTTCTGCAAATGTTTTCTGACATCTTCTTTTTTTATGTCCACGAGCTGCGGGTCCACACCGCGCAATTCAGAGTACCAGCGGTAGATCTTACGCCGCACGCGCCACCGGTACAGCGGCGGGAAGACTTTAAAAAACGGCAGCAGCAGGCCGATCAGCGGCAGTAACATGATCTTCAGCCGGTCCACCATGCTGGCGAGCCAGAAAGGCAGGTAACGCTGTAGAAACGGCGGCCCCTTCTTGTAGAAACGCCTGGCCTCCTTGTTCAACGGCACGCTGGTATACTTCGGCGTCGGAAACTGGCCTGCATGCGCAAACAAGCCGTGCGTGTGGTGCACCTGCACGGCAGCCTGCAGAACCAGGTTGATCAGTGCCGGGTGCAGGTCCTTTTTGGCCACCAGGTTGGCCGTGGTCGCCAGCAGCCGTGCATCCTTCGGCGGAATGTCAGCGCTGAAACTGATCGCACCGCGTGGCAGCGTAATCACCGACAAGTAGGAAAATACCCGGGTGTAGGCCTCGGCACGGCTGAAACTCATGATCTTGATCTTGCCGGAACTGAGTAACTGCTTCAGCAACGGCGCATCCGGCGAAGCCACCATGAACATCACCTCGATTTCCTGCGCCAACAGCTTCTTGGCTGCCTCCTGGCCCGACAGCGGCAGCAAGGTGGCATTGCGGCTGCTGATGCCGTTGCGGTCGAGCAGGGTCCTGGCCAGTGCCTGCGTACCGCTGCCGGGCTGGCCGATCGCGATTTTTTTACCGGCCAGCTGGGGCAGGTTGTCGATATCCAGGTCGGTACTGTACAACACCCACAGCGGTTCATAATACATGCTGCCGAGTGACAGCAGTACAGGGGCCTTCGGATTGATCCCGCCCTGAACGAAAGCCAGGTCCACGTTCGAGTCTTTTGCCGTCAGCCGCTTGATATTGTCTACCGAACCTTTGGTCTGCAGTACATCGACCTTCAGCCCCTGCTTTTCAAGAAGCGCCTTGTAGCGCAAGGCATAACTGTAGTACGCCCCGGACGGTGACCCGGCAGCGATCGTCAGGTGTGATTTCGGCGCCGGCTCGACGAACTGAAACGTCCAGACGAAACCGAGAATGACGATCACCGCACCCATGCCGTAGATCCCCAGGCGCGAAAACACAATGGACTTGATTTTCTCTGTTATTGAATTGTGCTGACTCATTTTTCAATCCTGTACTTTAAGTGTTTGACTGGCCTGTGACCACTGACACTGCCGCTCTGCGGGCAACACCTCAGGGCCGTTTCGACCATCGACTGCTTAACAAACGTCAACCGGCATCTTTCAGGGTAAGCGCTGTACTCGACGGCGTTCGTGCGCCGGGCCGCCACGACAGCCTGCCACCGAGGCTGCCGTGATCAGCACAACAGGCGCAGGCGTGCCGGCTACTGTTGTTTACACACTGAATACCTGGAATAGATATACTTCAGGCGTTCCCTGGCTCCCGGCTGACGCTTCCCCATCGCCTTCAGCAGGTAAGACTGTGCCAGGCCGCAGCGTGAGGCCTTGTATTGATAAGCGATATAATGTGTACCAAGGATATACTGTGCCCTGGCATTGCCTCGGCGTGCCAGCGCCTTGAGCTTGGGGATTGCTTCGTGATACTTCTTCAGGTACATCCGTACCGCGATCTTCTCCATGATGTTCGCGGGTTTCACGCTGCCCTTGTGCTCGTGCAACAGCCTGCCGAGCTGCAGGTAGGCACGGAAATCTCCTTTCCTGACTGCCTTGCGGTACCATTTTGCCGCCTGCCCGGGATGCTTGGTCACCCCTTTCCCCAGTTCATACATGGTACCCAGATAGTAACTGGCCTTGGCGCTGCCGGTGCCGGCGGCCTGGGTGAAATATTTCTTTGCCTGCGCATAATCCCTGCTTTTACCGCGCTTGCCAAAATAGTAGGCACTGCCGAGATACAACGCCGCCGCTGCGGAGCCCTGCTTTGCCGCCTTCTCCAGCGCCTTGTCCTTTTCGCCGCGCGCAAACCTCAAGGCATGCACATACAGCGCATCCTTGTGTCCCTTGGCGATGGCCTTCATCAACAGCTTTTCAGCCTTCAAATCAGCGTCTTTTTTCTCTACGCCAAGGCCGTCACGGTGATCGAGATACAACATCGCCTGCAGATACAACGACTGCTTGTCCTGCTTCTTCTGCAGGATCGCCAGCGCTTTCTTGTAGTCTGCGGTAAACATCGCCCGATCCAACTGATTCAGATGCGACAACGCCGTTGCAGCGGCCATCGCCGCACCCGCCGAAAAAAAAGACAACAGCGCCACAAGACGCAGCCTACGTAAAAAATCTGTTCGCCAGGACATTATTCTGTACCGTCTCCTTTACTGATGAGAGAGTCTTGCCCGGGCCGTAAGCCAGGAGCAGGTAAAATCATACCTTAAATCCACCTGGATTTCCCGTGCTGTACAAACAACAACCAGGTCTGTGCAAACCACTCACAGCCAAGCACCTGTTCTGTCGAACTATTTACAGTACTGCCAGCCAGGACGTGCCATTGGGCCGTCGCAGTAGCAGGGTGGTGAGAAATGCGGGCTAGGCATTGCCGGTGCCTCATCAGTCGGACTATACTGACCTGATCAGGCTGGCGAATACACCCCTGAACCGGCCAGCCCGCATTACGCTATCTCCGAGGTGGACACGATGAAAATCTGCAAATTACTCCTGGCACCCGTACTGACATGGGCACTGTTGTCACCGGTGGCAGCCAAAGAACCCGGCAACGCACCGAACCAGGTCAAGACCGTCGAGACCGTCCGCCTGTCGCTGGACAAGGCGATCGAACTGGCCAGGGCCGCGATCGATGCCTGCCGCAAAAAAGGCATCCAGGTCGGGGTCACCGTGGTCGACCGTAACGGCTTGGTACAGGTGACGCTGCGTGACACGCTGGCCGCCCCGCTGACCTTGAAAATCAGCAAGATGAAAGCCTACACCACGGCCAACTTCAATGTCCCGACCAGCGCCTTGACACGCCAGGCCAACTCGTCGCTGGCCAACGTCGAGGGGCTGATGATGAACCCCGGCGGAATCCCCATTCACGTGGGGGGCAAGCTGCTTGGTGCCGTTGCGGTAAGCGGTGCACCGAGCGGCAAAACAGACGAAGAATGCGCCAAGGCCGGTGTGCAGAAACTGGTCGGCGAACTTGAAATGGACCTCTGACAGCGGTGGACAGTCTCCCGGCTTTTAATGCGTAAATTCTGTCCTACACTACAATCCGCCCATGACTACTTTGTTAACTGTTATATTACAATTACACACCCGGCAGAGAACTCTGTCCACAGCAGTGTTTTCACCAAGTCACTTTCGCCAGCCCGCGTGTGTACTAAAACAGATAACAACAAGAGGGGGATCGATATGAACAGAGTCACTTTTATCCATTGCCTGTTACTGCTTCTGCTTGCCAGCGCCACCAACAGCCAGGCCAGTGAAAAACCCATCAAACCGGCCGCGCTGATCAATAAATACGGGTTCGATTCATGGAACCTCGAACGCTCCGGCTGCCGGCCGCTGTCACGCAACAGCATACGCCGGTTCAAACGCTGTGTCGCCCAGGGCAGCCGCAGCACCGCTGCCGGCAGGCACGTACAATACCGCTGTCAGACCCGTGATAAAACCGAAATCCTGATCTACCAGTCCAGAAGGGTCTGCCACAAACAGCACCAGGCCATGTATGTCGAAGGATCGTAAGCCCGGGACTACACTTGGCGCGCCCGGCACGAATGTGCCGGGATGCGCTGCTGAACGAAGGAAACCCGGGCGTTGAACAGCACCGTCTACGAGTCCACTGCGCAACTGGTTACAAGGCTCGCTGACAGAATCGTCGACCTTGCCAACAGCTGTATCCAGCAGGCACAGGCTTTCCATCTGGCACTCGCCGGCGGCAGCACGCCGGCCAGCCTTTACCGCCGGCTGGCAACGGCCGACCCCGGCCCCGACTGGTCCAAAGTCTATATTTATTTCGGTGACGAACGTTATGTGCCGCATACCAGTCCGCAGAGCAACTACCGGATGGCGTATACGACGCTGCTGCAGCACGTACCGATCCCGGCACAAAATATTTTCGCCGTCGATACCGGCAGCGAAAACCCGCGACAGGCGGCACAGGACTATGAGCACACCATTCGCCGGCAAGTCAGCAGAACACAGCACGGGATTCCGTCGCTCGACCTGGTATTGCTTGGGGTAGGAGAAGACGGCCATACCGCCTCGCTGTTTCCCGGCTCACCGGCATTGGCGGTCACAGACAGGCTGGTCACCACCAGTCATTCAGCACAGACCGGCACCGAACGCATCACCTTTACCTTGCCGCTGCTCAATGCGGCACAGCATATCTTCATTATTGCAACAGGCGAGAAAAAGCGCGCGATCATCGATGAAATCCAACGATTGGAAAACGCCGGCGTAAAAAAATACCCGGTTCAACTCGTCTGCGGCGGTGAACGCCTGGAATGGCACCTGGACGAGGCGGCAGCTGCGGGAGGGGCATGACTTTGGTGTGCGATTATTGGGGCATTGATGTGTTGGTGCGTGCGGTGTGTTGGTGCGTACAACGCACCCTACTTTGGAGCATGATATTTCTTTACCGTAAATCCTTCGGTGTGCTGCGCACACCGTCACGATGAGGCGGGGTATATTACATAGATCAACACCGCGACCAATTGCATTGCATCACGTAGCGATCCTTCTACACACGATTCTTCCATACCGCGTCAGAGGCGGCGCATAGTCGAAATGCTTTTTACCCTTCCAGGGTATTGCGCCAGTACTGATCTTCACGGTCGAACAGGCGCAGATCCTGCTCCGGACCCCAACTGCCGGCCCGGTAAGGCTGGATATGATCACTCTCTGTCGCCCAGGCCTTGAGTATGGGGTCGATCAGCTCCCAGGCCAGGCGGATTTCGTCATAGCGTAAAAACAACGAACGGTCGTTTTCGATCACATCCAGCAGCAGGGCTTCATAGGCGCCGATACCGTAGTCGCTGATACCACAGTAACTGGCGTCCAGGCGCGTGGTATGGGTACGCAGCTCCAGCCCGGGTTCCTTGACCTGCATCTCCATGCGCAGGCATTCGTTGGGCTGGATCTCCAGCAGTATCCAGTTGGGCTCGAGCTTATCGATGGCCGTCTGGCGAAACAACTGCTGCGGCGGGTGCTTGAAACGGATACAGATCATCGAGCTCTGCCTGGCCATGCGTTTGCCGGTCCGCAGATAAAAAGGAATATTGCGCCAGCGCCAGTTGTCGATATAGACTTTCAAAAACGCATAGGTCTCGGTCACGCTGTTGGCGGCCACGCCCTCCTCTTCCAGGTAGCCGCAGACCTCCTGTCCGTCGACGGCACCGCGTGCATACTGAGCGCGAAACGCATGGGCATTGACGGCATTGCGTGCGATCGGCCGGATCGATTTCAACACCTTGACCTTCTCGTCACGCAGTGACTCGGCATCCATGTTCGGCGGTGGTTCCATCGCCACCAGCGTCAGCATCTGCAGCAAATGGCTTTGGATCATGTCACGCATTGCGCCGGTATGGTCGTAGTACCCGGCCCGGTCCTCGATGCCACGTGTCTCGGCGTGAGTGATTTGCACATGGTCGATATAGTTACGATTCCACAACGGCTCCAGCATCAGGTTGGCGAAACGGAATACCAGTACATTCTGTACCATGCCCTTGCCAAGATAATGATCGATACGGAAGATCTGCGGTTCGGAGAAGTGCTGGTGAATCTTTGCCTCCAGCGTCTGTGCGCTTTCGAGATCGTAACCGAACGGCTTTTCGATCACCAGGCGCTTCCAGCCGTTGGCCTCTGAATTCAGGCCGGCCGCCGCAAGCGAACTACTGACCGCCGCGTAGTTGGATGGCGGTATCGCCATGTAGAAAATCATATTACCGCTGCACAGCGGACCGGAACCCAGTTCGGCGTGCAGCGCCTGGTACGACGCCGGTTCCGCCAGGTCACCGCGGAAGTAATGCAGACGCGCGGCCAGCGCCGCAAAGGTTTCGCTGTCGAACCCGTTCGATTCACGCTGACGTATTTCACGTTCGAGCTGCGCCCGCCAGCTGTCTGTCGTCCAGTCACGCCGGCCGAAACCGACGATCTTCATCTGTGCCGGCAGGCGGCCGGCCTGCTGCAGGCGGTACAGTGCGGGCAGCAGCTTGTTGCGCGCCAGGTTCCCGGTCACCCCGAAAATGATGAACGTACAGGCTTCCGCGTCTTGCCGGCTCATGATTTTTCAACCACCGCATGACCGCCAAAGGCCTGGCGCATCTTTGACAACAGCCGGTTGGTATACGACTGTTCGTCCTGGCTGGCAAAGCGCATCTGCAGCGCCAGCGTCAACACCGGGGCCGGCAGCCCCTGGTGAATCGACTCCTCGACAGTCCAGCGCCCTTCGCCGGAATCGGCGACGAACGGAGAGATTGTGTCGAGCTGCTGGTCCTGTTGCAGAAACCCGGCCATCAGGTCCAGCAACCAGCTGCGCACCACCGAACCATGACGCCACAACTCGGCGATCTCAGCCAGGTCGTAGTCGAATTCCTGCTTGCCCTGCAACAGCGCAAACCCTTCGGCCAGTGCCTGCATCATGCCGTACTCGATGCCGTTATGGATCATCTTGCTGAAATGCCCGGCACCGGCCGGTCCCAGGTGTGCCCAGCCACGGTCTGCGGCCGGTGCCAATGCGTGCACGGCGGGCAACAGTGTCTCGACCGCCTGCGGACTGCCGCCGAGCATCAGGCAATAACCGTTCTGCAGTCCCCAGACGCCACCCGACACTCCGGCATCGACAAACTCGATCTGCTTTGCGGCCAGCAGGCGTGCGCGTGCCTGGCTGTCATGATAATTGGCGTTACCGCCATCGACGAGAATATCACCCGGCTGCAACAGCCCGCCGAGCTGCTCGACCGCCTCGGCGGTCGGCTCACCGCTGGGCAGCATCAACCAGACCACCCTGGGGAGCGGCAGCTGCCCGACCGCATCAGCCAGGCTGCCGGCCGGTGAAAACCCGGCGACCGATGACAGCTCCTGTACTTTGGCCGCAGAACGATTATACCCAACCACCGAGACTCCGGCCTGTAACAGCCGCCGGGTCATGTTGGCCCCCATCTTGCCCAAACCTATCATCGCTAGTTGCATTGGTACTCCTTGTATGGCAGCAGGCTACTGCTTGCAAGTTGCCGGCAAACGCCGAGGAAGCTGAATCTGCACAGGTTCTATAAACATAGTAGGCAAGAATCAACAGCGGGTAAACTGCTATTTTTCACGCAGGTCAATTCATGCTCTGCTGTCCGTGCAACGGGTCTTGGCGATAAAACTCGGTCAGCAGCCGGTAGACACGTGGGTACAGCTGCTGCAGGGCATCAGGACATTCGAAAAACACTTCGCTGACTACCGCAAAAAATTCCGCCGGATCGCTCGCGGCATAGGCATCGATGACCGTTTCCGTGCCGGACCGCGCCTGCTGCTGAAAGTCGGCATAGGCCTGGCTGAAGACTTCCGTCCACTGCCGGCGCTGCATCGCGGCATGCAACGGCGGCATCCCGTTTGCCGCACCGTTACGCATATCCAGCTTGTGTGCAAACTCATGGATCACTAGCCCGCATTTCTCACCACCGTTCGTCGCGAGACGGTGCAAGGGTGTGGCATGGCTGGCTTTCGCGACCGAGGAGCGCGCAGGCATAGTCGACACTATGTCGAGCACTCCGACCGAGCGAAAGCCAGCCAGGGCGCGCCATGGCGCCGTCGCAGTAGAAGGGTGGTGAGAAATGCGGGCTAGGTTACTGGCGTCCAATGCGGCCGCGTCGGCAACCTCATCCCATGACAGTATCACCGGTTCGTCCTGCCAGGCCTCACCACTCAACGCGACACTTTGTTGATGCACGATACCATGCTCATCCATCACTTCACGCCGCGGCACGAATCCCTGTGGGTAGACGATGATCGTGCTCCAGTCGTCGTACCACTCGATCCCGAGGTGCAGAATCAGCAGACAAGCCTGCAGACCGATCAACAGTTTCATCTGCTCGGTGACCTGCAGCTGGTGGGTGCCAATGAAATTTTTCTGATACAGGAAAAGAATCGTCAGCTCGCGCAACCTCGCCTGGTCCGCGGTCGACAACCGCCGCAGCAACGGCAATTGTGCAAACACCTCTTGCCATCGTTGCGGGCTGATCTGTGAACGTCTGACAATCCGCTTGTGCCACCAACGTTTGAACATGCAGGGTCTGCCTCGAGGTGATGGAGCCAATCAGGCGGGCTAGTCACGACAGGCAGACACTGCCGCAACGCAGACTGGCGCACTGACTAAGGAGAATGAGAAAACGAATTTTAACGGCGATTGCGTATGCAGCGCATCGGGCGCTCTGCCGGCTCAGGCTCCGGGCGCCTGGCCACGTTTTCCGGGCGTGGTCTTTCTTCCGGTTCCTGGCGTGCGACACGCTCCGGCTCCGGCCTGTCGATATCCGCCCTTTCCGGCTGCTCGGTCTCGGTCGTACGGTAAGAGGCTTTCCGGACCACCGGTTCGTCCACCTCCGACAATTCGGATACTGCCGCCGGATCATCGTGATCGATCACGTTGATGGTCACCTCATCAGGCTTGGCCATGCCGTCTGCGACACTCAGGGATACGAACGCGGGGAACAGACAGATCATTGTCAATAAACGTAGCATCTTCGTTTCACCTCCACTGTACTATTATTGTATACTGCTTGCTATTGCTTAGGCTTGTCCGGACAAAGCCGAAAAAGAGGGCCACCGACCGATCCTGAGTTTTCCAGCTGATGATGTAATGTTATACAATCTTTACCCTGATCGCAAGAAACCTGACAGGCAAACGGCTATAGCGTGTTGTAACAAATTCCCACACAAATCCGCACCGCACAGCAGGCCAATAAAATGAATACCCACTTGTTACAGATCAACAAACTGCGTAACCTGGTCCAATCACTGTTGCTGCTGCTGGGCCTCGGGTTGATTCTGAGCCTGATCGGCTGGATCATCGGTGGCATGCTGCTGGTCATCATTTCTATCGGCCTGCTGCTCTTTGCCTACTATATGAACTCTTCAGTCTCACCGGCCTGGCTGCTGCGGATGTATCATGCCAGGCCGATCCCGTACGCACACGCACCGTCGCTCTACGATGCGTTGAAGATTCTGTGTCAGCGTGCGGAACTGGGTTATGTTCCGACCCTCTACCATATTCCATCACCGGTGATGAATGCGTTCACGATCGGCAACGAGGAAAACTCTGTCATCGCCCTGTCCAGCGGACTGCTCAAACGCCTGAGCTTTCGCGAATGTGTCGGTGTCCTGGCGCACGAAGTCAGTCATTGCCTGCACCAGGACATCCGGGTCATGAGCTTCGCCGATCTCGCCAGCCGTATGACCACCCTGCTTTCCCATTTCGGTTATCTGTTGCTGCTGATCAACCTGCCACTGCTGCTGGCCGGCTATGTGGTGTTTCACTGGGAACTGATCCTGACATTGATCCTGGCCCCGCTTGCCACGACTCTGCTGCAGCTCGCACTGTCACGCACTCGTGAATACGATGCCGATCTGCGCGCAGCGATACTGCTTGGTGACCCCAGGCCGCTGGCCGAGGCCCTGCACAAAACAGAACACTACCAAGGAAGGCTGCTGGAACAGATCTATATGCCGGGAAAACGTATCGCTGAACCCTCGATCATCCGCACCCATCCACCAAGCGAAGAACGGATCAAGCGCCTACTTGCTTTGCTGGAACAGGATAGTGAAGTGTTCACCTACGAGCGCCTGCCTCTCGACCATTCTTCCAGCCTGCAGCGACAGCCTGCGGTCACTTACAGGCACCCACGCCGCCGCCTGTCGGGACTCTGGTTCTGACCCGTATTACACAGCAATGTATCGACAATGACGCGGCATGGAAGAATTGTGTGTAAAAGAATCGCCACGTGATAACATTTGATTTGTCTTGACTTTTCTAATGCAAACAGGGCCTTGCTACAACCCGGCCGGGTTGTTTTGGTGGCAACCCCCTGCCATTGTGCCGACGGACAGGGCTGCCTGGAGAGACGACCCCGGAACCTGGATTGCGTAATGCGAAACCTGTCCCGGGATCCGGCGCCAGCGCTTACTCTGGAACCACGTTCGATGCCTGGGGACCCTTGGGACCGTCCTCGACATCGTAAGTCACGGATTGACCTTCGCTGAGGGTACGAAAACCATCACCTGAAATGCCGGAGAAGTGCACGAACACATCGGCACTTCCGTCTGAGGGAGAAATAAAACCAAATCCTTTGGACTCGTTAAACCATTTCACAGTACCTGTAGCCATGTAAATTTACCTCAAAACTTCTTTTTAAAAACTGACTGATTAAGCAAGTATGCAATTGCAAACTATACGTGGCAACTTACAGGAGAAACTGGAAGGAACTTCTGAAAAGTGCTGATATCATGCAATAAACAAACTAGCGATTAGTATACTCGATAATTTGCCATTTCGCCTAGTTCCATGTCAACTTTTATTGTTTTTTGCAAACGGTTATTCAATCCGGCATTGAATATTACTATATCTGAATACTCGGAAATTCCTCAAGACAACGAACGACCCGTGCCAACTCCCCGGCATCGATCATCAGCAACGCCGGTTGTGCCTGCAGTACCGGATGCCGGCGCCAGAGCCAATGGCGCATCCTGACGCCATCACCGTCCATGCGTGTATACAGCGCCTGGTACAAACGGCAAAACAGCTGTGCCTGGATCCATTCCTGGCGTGCAGGCGACAAACAGTCTTTGCGCTCGGCCAGACGCCCGATCTCGGCACAGCGCAACCCCAGGATTCTAGCCCGCATTTCTCACCACCCTTCTACTGCGACGGTGCAATGGCACGCCCTGGCTGGCTTTCGCTCTGTCGGAGTGCTCGACATAGTGTCGACTATGCCTGCGCGCTCCTCGGTCGCGAAAGC
>JALUUZ010000232.1 GCA_027021095.1 Gammaproteobacteria bacterium | reverse complement strand
GGCGCACCACCTCATGAATGGTGCGCCGTTCACCAAGATCCGGGTAGGCCTTCTCCACCTCACGGTACTGCCGGTTGAACAGCTCGACCTCGTTGAGCTGCTGGATCGTAATCAAGCCGGCACGCAGTCCGTCATCGACATCATGACTGTTATAGCTGATTTCATCGGCGATGTTGCTGACCTGGGCTTCGAGGCTTGGCGAGGTCTTTTTCAAAAAACGTTTGCCAAGCTCACCCAGTCTCTTGGCGTTGGTATTGGAACAGTGTTTCAGTATGCCTTCTCTGCTCTCGAATGTCAGGTTGAGGCCGGAAAACTCCGCATAGCGTTCTTCCAGCTCATCGACCACCCGCAATGACTGCAGGTTGTGCTCGAAGCCGCCGTAGTCGTGCATACAGGCATTCAGCGCATCCTGGCCGGCATGGCCGAAGGGAGTATGCCCCAGGTCATGAGCCAGTGAAATCGCCTCTGTCAGATCCTCGTTCAGCCGCAGCGCCCGCGCGATCGAACGTGCGATCTGTGCAACCTCGATCGAATGAGTCAAGCGCGTTCGGTACAAGTCCCCCTCGTGATTGACGAACACCTGGGTCTTGTACTCCAGGCGCCGGAACGCAGCGGAATGGATGATCCGGTCGCGATCACGCTGGTATTCACTGCGGTGTGCCGGGGGATCCTCTTTGTGAACCCGGCCGCGTGAAGTCTTGTCTGTTGCTGCATAGGGTGCCAGTTTCTGCATCATCGTTCCAAACCAATCTGTTGAATCATCTTTTCCAGCGCCTGCTGATCGAAGCTGTCGGTCACCACGGCCTGGCCGACCGCCTCGAGCAGGACCAGCCTCAACTTGTCGTCCAGCACTTTCTTGTCGACCGCCATCAGGTCCATAAACTGCCTGACACTGATTTCCTTCGGCGGCCGCACCGGCAGCCTGGCCGACAACAGCTGTTGCTCGACGAACGCGACCGCCGAGTCGTCGATCCATCCAAGATCACGCGAAAACCGCGCCGCCATATACATCCCCACAGCGACCGCCTCGCCATGCAGCCAGGAATCATAGTGTGTTGCGGTCTCAATCGCATGGCCGAAAGTATGCCCCAGGTTCAGCAGCGCCCGCCGGCCTTTCTCGAGCTCGTCTTCGGCGACGATCGCCGCCTTGTCGGCGCAGGACTGCTTGACCGCATGCACGACCGCCGCCGTCTCCAGCGCAAGCAACTCCTGCATGTGCGCATTCAGCCAGTCGGCAAACTCGCGGTCACCGATCAGGCCGTACTTGATCACCTCGGCCAGCCCGGCACTGTACTGCCGTGCGTCCAGGGTACGCAAGACATCCGTATCGGCCACCACGCACTGCGGTTGATAAAACGCACCAATCATGTTTTTCCCCATCGCATGATTGACGCCGGTCTTGCCGCCGACCGACGAGTCGACCTGCGCCAGCAGGGTCGTCGGCACCTGGATAAAGCGGACACCACGCTGGTAGGTCGCGGCGGCGAAACCGGTCAGGTCACCGATCACTCCGCCGCCAAGCGCAACCAGTGTCGCAGTACGGTTTATCCGCTGTTTCAGCAGCTCTGTATAAATCGTGTTCAGCGTGTCCAGGTTTTTGTATTTTTCACCATCCGGCAGCACGATAGAAACCGGCTTATATGCCTGCAGCGTGGTTTCGAGGGATTTGAGGTACAGCGGCGCGACCGTCTGGTTGGTCACGATCACCACCTGCCGGCCATCGAGATAGGGCTCGAAACAACGGCGTTCGCTCAACAGACCGCTGCCGATAAAAATAGGGTAGCTTCTTTCCCCCAGGTTGACTGTCAATCGATCCTGCATCCGCCTATTATCCCGGAAATTCGCGGCAAACGCCATGCGCTTACAGAATCAACGTCTACAACCCTAGCCTGGTCAGCGGGCGCCGCAAAGATCGTCGAGGATGTGCGCGGCTACGCTGCTTACCGTACGCTGGTCTGTCTCGATCACATAATCAGCGATTTCCTCGTACAGCGGCGCCCGCTGCTGCATCAACAGCTGCACCCGGCCACGCCGGTCCTCGGTCTGCAGCAATGGCCGCGCCCGGTCCGCACTCGTTCTGCGCAAAATTGTATCAACCGATGTCTTGAGGTAAATCACCGTTCCATTGTCGCGCAGCCTTTCCCTGTTTATCTTCGCCAGGATCGCACCACCACCGGTTGCCAGTACGATGTGTTTTTTTTGTACAAGCTTTGCCAGCATAGCCGTCTCACGCCTGCGGAAACCAGCCTCGCCCTCGATATCGAAAATATGCGCAATGGTGACACCGGTCTTGTGCTCGATTTCCTTGTCGCTGTCGAAGAACGCGTAGTCCAGCGCCTGCGCCAGTTTTTTCCCGACAGTCGATTTCCCCGAACCCATGGGGCCGACAAGAAAATAATTCGTGGATTTCTGCATACTGCGATTTTGCTTTGGAATCTGACCGCGCCACTATACCGCCAAACGGCGACCCGGAGCAATCACTATCACCGTGCGCACCACGTCCCCTATGAAGCGCTTTGACAGGTCGTGACAATGACAACCCCCCGCCTGAACGACCCCGCGGTC
>JALUUZ010000231.1 GCA_027021095.1 Gammaproteobacteria bacterium | reverse complement strand
TGTGACAAGCACAAGGTGATTGCCAAGTCCAATCATGTCAATCACCTGGGTACCCTGGGGACGGGTAATCATTTTATCGAGGTCTGCCTGGACCAGGATCAGCAGGTCTGGGTGATGCTGCACAGTGGTTCCCGTGGTGTAGGCAACCGGATCGGTACTTATTTTATCGAACTGGCCAAAAAGGAGATGGAACGCTGGATGATTCAGCTGCCGGACCGTGACCTGGCTTACCTGGCCGAAGGCAGCCGTCACTTCGATGACTATGTCGAGGCAGTGCACTGGGCGCAGGAATATGCGATGACCAACCGTGAGTTGATGATGCGCAATACCCTGCAGGCCTTGCAGGCACATATCGACAAGCCGTTCGACAGCAGTGTCGAGGCGGTGAACTGTCATCATAACTACGTGGCCCGTGAGCATCACTATGGCAGGAATGTCTGGGTGACGCGGAAGGGAGCGGTCAGTGCCCGTAAAGGCCAGATGGGTATCATTCCGGGCAGCATGGGAGCTTGTTCCTTTATCGTGCGTGGGTTGGGTAATGAAGAGAGTTTCTGCAGCTGCAGCCATGGCGCCGGACGTGTGATGAGCCGCACCGAGGCCAAGCGCCGATTCAGCGTGGCTGATCAGGTGCAGCAGACACAGGGCGTCGAATGCCGCAAGGACCAGGAGGTGATCGACGAGATCCCGTCTGCTTACAAGCCGATCGAGGCAGTGATGGAGGCGCAGAAGGACCTGGTGGAGATCGTGCACACGCTGAAACAGGTAGTGTGCGTCAAGGGCTAGCCCGCCTTGCTCACCACCGTCTCGCGACGGGTGATGAACAATGCAGGCAAAACGGGCGGAAGCGACTGCAGTCGCTTCCGCTGTCAAGCATGGAAGTCAGTAACCAGGAGTAGAAATGAAAACCATCCGAGTCAATGGCGCTGAAGGCGAAGGCGGTGGACAGGTGCTGCGCAGCAGCCTGACCCTGTCGATGTGCAGCGGTGTGCCGGTCGAAGTCTATAATATACGCGCTCGGCGCAGTAAGCCGGGTTTGTTGCGTCAGCACCTGACCTGTGTACGTGCCGCCGCGGCGGTCTCCGATGCAGACGTCAGCGGCGATGAGCTTGGCGCTAAAAAAGTCCTGTTTGTACCGGGAAAGGTTCGCGCCGGGGAGTACCGCTTTGCAATTGGGACGGCCGGCAGTACCAGCCTGGTACTGCAGACGGTACTGCCGGCACTGTGTCTTTGTGATGCCCAGTCGGTGGTAACGCTGGAAGGAGGCACCCACAACCCGATGGCGCCGAGTCTCGATTTTCTGAGCCATGCGTTTTTTCCGGTGCTGCGCAGGATGGGTGTCAGTATCGATGCCTCCCTTTCACGTTACGGTTTCTATCCGGCTGGAGGTGGCCGATGGAGCGTGACGATCAGGCCGGGCAAAGAATTGCGCGCGCTAGAGATCATCGACCGAGGCACGCCGTTGCAGCAGCAGGCCGTCGCCCTGTTGGTCAATCTTCCTGCCGGTATCGGTACGCGTGAGCTGGGCATCATCCGGCGCCGTCTGGGCTGGGAGGAACGACAGTTGAAGCTGGTCAGTGCCAGCAATTCGCCGGGGCAGGGCAATGCATTGTCCGTGATCCTGGCCTACCAGCATCTGACCGAGGTGATTACCGTGTACGGGAAAAAAGGACTCAGCGCGGAGAAGGTCGCCAGCCGTGCGGTAAAGGATACCCGGCAGTATCTTGCGTCGTCTGCGCCGGTGGGGGAATACCTGGCAGATCAGTTGCTGGTGCCGATGGCGTTGGCCGGTGGTGGCCGTTTTCGTACTTCAGAGCCCAGTTCACATACCTTGACGAATATCGAAGTGATCGAAAAAATTCTGGGGGTTTCCTTTCAGGTACAGTCCGCGGCAGACGGAAGCTGCCTGATCAGTCTTTGACTCCCCGGGTTTCTCGTTCCGCATCCCGCAGGCTTTTTCTGCGCGAGGTAATGTCGCAGAAAAACTTCCGGCCCGCGGGTTGTAGGGTACGCCGAGCGCACCAAGATATGGACAATGATGGGGTATGGAAGAATCGTGTGTAGAAGGATGACCAGGTGATGCGATTCGATTTGTCGCGGTGTTGGTGCGTATAACGCACCCTACCTCGTGGTGTGCTTTGCACACCAAGGGATTTGTGGCAAGGAAATATCGTGTGTAGAAGGATCGCTACGTGATACGATTTGATTTGTCTTGGTGTTGGTGCGTACAACGCACCCTACCTCGTCGTGACGGTGTGCGTAGCACACCAAAGGATTTACAGCAAGGAAATACCGTCTGTGGAAGAATCTCCACGTGATACGATTTGATTTGTCTTGGTGTTGGTGCGTACAACGCACCCTACCTCGTCGTGACGGTGTGCGCAGCACACCAAAGGATTTACAGCAAGGAAATATCGTCTGTGGAAGAATCTCCACGTGATACGATTTGATTTGCCTTGGTGTTTGGTGCGTACAACGCACCCTACCTCGTCGTGACGGTGTGCGCAGCACACCAAAGGATTTACAGCAAGGAAATATCGTCTGTGGAAGAATCTCCACGTGATACCATTT
>JALUUZ010000230.1 GCA_027021095.1 Gammaproteobacteria bacterium | reverse complement strand
TCTGGCAGCCGAGCTATGCGGCCCGTTGTTCGCGAAAACGACAGCGGCGCAGATCCCGGTCGATGGTGGCAACCTGCGGGTGGTGTGACCTGGACCGCACAGTGCTTCAAAAACCCGGCCAGAATGTCTATCCTTAGGGCTATATTTGCCGTGCAGTCCCTCCAGGCTTTACGGTAATCACAGTACAGGCGAAACAATACATGGGAAAGTGGGATTACGATGTGCTCGTTGTGGGCTCGGGGCCAGGCGGCAAGCACGCAGCGATCGCGGCAGCACACCTGGGAAAGAAGGTCGGTATGATCGAGCGCAAGCCGAAGCTGGGTGGGGTCAGCCTGCAGTCCGGCACTATCCCGAGCAAGGCGTTGCGGGAAGCAGCGTATTTGCATTCACGTTTTGCCACCAAGGGCATGCGCAGGACCTTAGGGGCGCATGGACATGTGCGTGACTCCGAATTCTTGATGGAGGCCGTACGTACGAAGAATACCATCGTGGACAAGCAGGAAGCGGTGCTCCTCAACCAGCTGATGCGTAACGGTGTGTCGATCATACCGGGGGAAGCCAGTTTTCACGATGAGCACACGCTCGAGGTAAGATCGCCTGTCGGGACAGTCGATAAGATCTCGGCGGAGTTTATTATTCTTGCTACTGGTTCCAGGCCGAGACGCCCTGCCGAAATACCGTTTGACAGTAAGCGCGTACTGGACTCGACATCGATCCTGGAGCTGTCGCGTATGCCTGAGCAGCTGGTGGTCGTTGGTGGTGGTGTGATCGCCTGCGAATTTGCGACCATGTTTGCGCTGCTTGGGGTCAAGGTTTCCATCGTCGACAGCCACGCGCAATTACTTGCCTATCTGGACAGCGACATCACGTCGATACTGGTCGAGCACATGGAGGACATGGGGATTACACTGTATATGTCAACCAGGGTCAAGCGTGTCACGAATACCGGCGAGCAGGTCGAGGTGCTGTTGCAGGATGACAGTTTGCTGACTTGTACGCATTTGCTGCATGCAGCTGGCCGGGTGCCGAATTTCGAGTCGTTGCATGTACAGAAGATCGGGATCGAAGCGGAGGATGCTGGTTGGATACCGGTCAACCAGAATCTGCAGACCAGGATCGGGCATATTTATGTCATCGGTGACCTGGCGGGCAGGCCTTCGCTGGCGGCCACGGCAATGGAACAGGGCAGGAGAGTGATTCTGCATGCCTATGGCCTGCCATACAAGGATTTCAGTTCGCCGATTCCGATGGCGATCTACACCATCCCGGAGCTTTCCTATGTCGGGCCTACAGAGCGCGAGTTGACACAGCAAGGCGCTGACTACCTCGTCGGCAGTGCCGGGTATGACGAGTCCGCGCGCGGACATATCATCGGTGACAACAGGGGGCACTTGAAACTGCTGGTGGACAAAAAGACGAGAAAGGTGTTGGCGACGCATATTATCGGCGAAGCGGCGAGCGAGCTGATTCATCTGGCGCAGCTGGTGATCGGCTATGGCGGCACGGTCGATGACCTGGCAAACAATGTCTACAACTATCCAACCCTGGCCGAGTGCTACAAAACAGCTGCGCTGGACTGTGTCAACAGGTTATAGTGGATATGACCGCCTGGCTCGTGATCGAAGGAAAGGAAGAGAAGTACACACTGCCGCGACTCGGAAACTTCAGTATCGGCCGCATCACTGATTCCGATCTGCGCCTGGATGACCGCAAGATCTCACGCAACCATGCGATCGTGCAGCACACCAGCCGCGATGAATATATCCTGATCGATATCGCCAGCAGGAACGGTTGTTTCGTCAACGGCGAGCGTATCCATACGCCGTGTGAACTACACAGTGGGGACCGGATTCGTGTTGGTGACACCCGCCTGAGTTTTTTCAAGGACAGTGCCGGGGCCTGCAGCCGGGACATGGAGCAGACGATCGTGGTCGACTCCCCGCAGGATTACCTGGCCTTGGAGGAGGAGAGTCCGGCCACGCTGAATATTCAGGAGATCACCATCCTGGTCGCCGATATTCGTGGCTTTACCACGCTGACCGAGGCTTTGCCGATCGAGTCGATCGCATCGATCATGAGCCTGTGGTTCGATGCGGCAACCGACTGTGTCGCCCAGCATGAAGGTGTGCTGGACAAGTTTATCGGTGATTGTGTCTATGCGAGATGGACCAGGCTCGACGACCCGTTGCAGCCGGCGTTGAATGCCTTGCGTACAGCCTGTGAGCTCGAGCGTTTATCGAGGCAGATCAACCAGGAGTTTACCGACCTGCCTTTTCCGCTGCGCATCGGGGTCGGAATCAATACCGGGAATGCGGTGCTCGACGTCGGTGTCGAGAGCTCCGCCATGGGCGACGCGGTCAACCTGGCGTTCCGCCTGGAAGCGCATTCCAAGGTCGCCGGAAAGGATCTGGTGTTGAGCAAAAACACCTGGTGTCATCTGCCCGGCAGGGACTGGAGCAGCATGGCCGATACGATCCAGGTCAAAGGCAAACAGGAACCGATTGAGGTCGTGGCGCTGGATTTCGCTGAGTTGCACGAGTATTTGGCTGCTTACTCTTCATCGAACCTGTAACCG
>JALUUZ010000229.1 GCA_027021095.1 Gammaproteobacteria bacterium | reverse complement strand
TACAACGCACCCTACTTGCCTGCGCGCACCTCGGTCGCGAAAGCCAGCCAGGCCGCACCCTTGAACCGTCTCGTGACGAACGGTGGTAAGAAAGGCGGGCTTAGCAATGTTGCAGAAAAAACTTCCGGCCCGCGGGTTCAGGCTCCAAGCGAGCTCCAGGTGCTTTACACCGGTAGGGCACAGTGCAAAGGCAGTGAAAAATGGTATACTACCGCGGGAGTCGACCAAACAGTCGCTGCCTTGCGGTCGCCAGGCTGCAGGGGAGAGGAAAGTCCGGACTCCACAGGGCAAAGGTGCCAGGTAACGCCTGGGAGACGTGAGTCTACGGAAAGTGCCACAGAAAATATACCGCCTGGTTTTACCAGGTAAGGGTGAAATGGTGCGGTAAGAGCGCACCGCGCTGGTGGTAACATCAGTGGCAGGGCAAACCCCACCTGGAGCAAGACCAAATAGGGGAACACAGATACGGCCCGTATTGTTCCCGGGTAGGTTGCAGGATCAGTATGGTGACATACTGACTAGATGAATGACTGTTCAAGACAAAATCCGGCTTATCGGTTGACTCCTTACCTTCTGCTTCAGACTGCAGCGGACTGTCGTCTGCCATTTTCCAGAGCAAAAAACTTATGTATTTTTCGTTGCCGAAGCACTGAAGTGTTTCTCCATGGGTGTGTCATTGCGCCGTTGCAGTAGAAGGATGGTGAGAAAGGCGGGTTCAACCCCGTATGCATACGCCCACCAGTTTCCCTAGCAAGTTTGCAGGCTAGAGTTAAAGATCAAGTAAAGCTGAATTAACAAACTTTTTGTAGTGTTTGCATCATAAAAAATAATAGAAATTTTTTTTGTTTATTTTTTCTTCATAGGTTACTTGAGATCAGTCGAATAAGTCACTGTTTCTGCACTATTACGATTTTAAAGCGGTTTTATCTAGATACTCTAAGTTCTTGTCTGCGGTTATAAAATCCAGATGGCTTCCTTGACATTAAAGGTAATCACTACCAGAATTGCCAATGTGGGTTATTGTGGTGGATAGGGGTGCTTTTGTGGTGTTCAGTGGCAAATCAGGGTTAGTGACCGATACCTCCCGGAGTAAAAGTGTCTAATTTATTCAGAGGCATTACGGAGATTTCGGTCGACCAGAAGGGACGCATTGCGATCCCGACCCGTTTTCGTGAACAGATCAAACAGCGAAGTTCGGGGGAAATGGTCATCACACTCGATCCGAGAACCTGTAAATGCCTTCTAATATATCTTACACCGGATTTCGACGAAAGCCAGCGCGAAGTCGAAAAGCTGCCTAACATCGATGATCCGGTTGCCCACCAGCTGCAACAGGTGTTTATCGGTTGTGCGCAGGACGTGGAAATGGATCAGCAGGGGCGGGTGTTGGTGCCTGCGGCACTACGTAAGCTGGTCGAACTCGATAAGACGGCGACGTTGGTTGGCCAAAGCACCAAGTTTGAGCTGTGGCCGCAGGAAGTTTGGGATGCCCGGGTCAATGCCTGGAAGGAAAACGGTTTGGGCGGTGAAGGTAAAGAAGGTGTCTTGTCCGGCTTGTCGATATGACCGGGGTTGCAAGGGAGGGACGACACCGGCCTGTGTTGCTGGAACAGGCGATCGCGGGTTTAAAGATTGTTGCTGATGGAGTTTATGTAGACGGTACGTTTGGCCGTGGTGGCCACAGTAAAGAGATTTTGAAACACCTGGGCAGCCATGGCCGGCTGATCGCAATCGACAAGGACCCGGCGGCGGTCGCGGCGGCGCATGAACTGGCAGCCAAAGATCCACGGTTTGTAATACGAAGCGGCAGTTTCGCTGACGTGGCGCGGATCCTGGCGGCGTTGGAGATACAGAACGGTGTACAGGGCGTGTTGTTGGACCTGGGGGTTTCGTCACCGCAACTGGATACCCCGGAAAGGGGTTTCAGTTTTCTGCACGAGGGGCCGTTGGACATGCGCTTCGATCCGTCGCGGGGCGAACCGGCGGCACAATGGCTCAGTCGCATAGACGAACAGGAACTGAAGCGAGTATTAAAAGAGTATGGTGAGGAGAGGTATTCAGGAAGGATAGCGAAAGCCATTGTCAGCCACGCGAAAAACAAGGGTTTTCGTTCAACCAGTGAATTGGCGGACCTGGTCGCGAGTGTGGTGCCGGCCAGGGAAAAGCGGAAACATCCTGCAACAAGAACCTTTCAGGCGATAAGGATAGCCATCAACAACGAACTGGAAGACTTGAAGCGTTTTTTGCAAGACATACCGGAAGTGCTGGCAGTTGGAGGGAGGCTTGTGGTGATAAGTTTTCATTCGTTGGAAGATCGCATAGTTAAGCATTTTATCAGGCGGCACTACCGGGGGCCGGAAGACCGCATGCCACCTGGTTTGCCGGTAAGAACGCAACCATTTTTGCCGCGCCTGAAGCCGGTTGGCAAGATAATCCGCCCGCAAGCGGACGAGCTGGAGGCTAATCCCAGGGCAAGAAGTGCGGTATTACGTATTGCCGAGCGACTGCGATGAGCGGCTACAGAATTACCCTGGCGATATTGTATGTTCTGGTGCTGCTGACAGCGATCGCGCTGGTGTATGTAAAACACAAGAGCCGGGATTTGTTCGTGGGCCTGCAGCAAGCAGAAAAATTGCAGCGGACACTGGAAAAGAAGGGCGTGGAACTCATGCTCGAGCAGAGTGCGTTGCTCAGTCATGGCAAGGTGGAGCGGGTGGCACGTAAGAAATTGAAAATGCGCCTGCCTGAGAACAAGCAGATTCTTATTATCGAATGATCAAGACCGGCACGGGTAACAGATGGGTAAAGGATTCGATGCGGCGCCGCACTGTCGTGTTAGTGGTGATGGCACTGGTGTTTCTGTTGCTGCTGGGGAGGGCGGTATACCTGCAGATCTTCGAGCGGGATTTTCTGATGAAGCAGGGTGCAGCAAGGCATTTGCGGGTCGTCGCCATGAAGGCCTACCGGGGCATGATTACCGACAGGCTGGGAGAACCGCTGGCGATCAGTACGCCGGCGAAATCGGTTTGGATCGACCCACGGATCTTTGTGTCGAATGACGCGGGTCTGCGTAAACTGGCGCAGCTGCTGTCGCTGGACCCGGTGAAATTGAAACGGCGTATCCACCGCCACATGCGGCGCAAGTCGGAGTTTCTGTACGTCAAGCGGCAGATTTCGCAGTCGCTGGCGGCCAAGGTCGAGGCATTGAACCTGAAAGGGGTCAACCTGATGCAGGAATACAAACGCTACTATCCGACGGGTGAAGTCAACGCGCATGTGGTGGGATTCACCAACGTTGATGACAAGGGCCAGGAAGGGATCGAGCTGGCGTTCGATCGCCGGCTTTCTGGCTCTTCCGGGGCAAAACGGGTCCGCAAGGACAGGATCGGGCATATTGTCGAAGATGTGGAACGTATCAGGCCTACGCTGCATGGCAAGCCCGTACGCCTGAGTATCGACCACCGGTTGCAGTATTTGTCGTACAGGATATTGAAGAATGCAGTAAGGAAGAACAGGGCGGTTTCCGGTTCGCTGGTGATTCTGGATGTTCGGACAGGGGAGATACTGGCCATGGTCAATCAACCTTCGTACAATCCGAACGACCGCAGCCAGTATTTCGACAGGCACTACCGGAACCGTGCAGTGACTGACCTGTTCGAACCGGGTTCGACGATCAAGCCTTTTGTCATTGCTGCGGCGCTGCAGAGTGGCAAGTTTACGCCCGGCACCCGGATCGATACACGCCCCGGCAGGATCGAGCTGTCCGGACGGGTGATTCATGATACACGGAATTACGGTGTGTTGAGTCTGGCCAAAGTGTTGATCAAGTCGAGTAACATAGGAACCTCGAAAGTCGCTCTCAAGCTGGGTGCAGCGACGCTGTGGAAGCAATACCGCTTGCTTGGACTCGGGCAGTCGACCCACAGCGGTTTTCCAGGCGAAGCGTCAGGTGTTCTCAACCACTATCGTCACTGGAACAAGGTCGAGACTGCATCGCATTCGTTTGGCTATGGCCTGTCGGTGACCATTCTCCAGTTGGCACAGGCTTACATGGTGCTCGGTAACGACGGGGTTCGCAAACCGGTTTCGATCCTCAGGCGCGAGGGCCCGGTGTTCGGACGGCGGGTGATCAGTTACACTAGCACACGGAGTGTCAGGCGTATGCTGGAAAAAGTCGTCAGCGCGCAGGGCACAGGCAGGCTGGCGGCGATCGACGGCTACCGGGTGGCCGGCAAGACAGGGACGGTAAAAAAACTGGTCGCAAAAGGGTATTCGGATAAGAAATATCTCGCGCTGTTTGCCGGTTTCGTGCCAGCGAGTAAGCCGCGCCTTGTTTGCGTGGTGTTGATCAATGAGCCCAGGGCAGGTGAATACTACGGAGGCAAGGTGGCGGCCCCGGTTTTTTCCGAAGTCATGAAAAATGCGCTGCGGATACTTAATATAGCTCCGGACAGGTTGCCGGTGCTGAGTGGAAAACCAAGCCGGCGGTCTGCCGGCACAGTACAGGACGGAACAGAAGTGACTGGGATACATGTCGCGGAAGGACGTTCATGAAGATGACAGCAGAAAAATCAGACAAATTATTGCTCAGCCAATTGCTCAGTGGCAAGGTCAGGGTGGCTGCCGCTGATGACAGGCCGATCCACGGCTTGTGCCTCGACAGCAGAAGGGCCAGGCCAGGCGATTTGTTTCTGGCCGTTTCCGGCGTCAGTTCGCATGGGTTGCAATATGTCGATACGGCGGTGAAGCAGGGAGCTGCCGCGGTATTGTGGGAACCGGATGCGCGCTACCGGCAAGGGCATGTGCATTTTGCTGAAAGTGCAAAAATACCGTTTATCGCCGTTCCGGAATTGAGCCGGGAAATAGGTTTTATCGCCGACCGGTTTTATGCGCAGCCGTCCACTCGTCTGCAGGTCATCGGCATTACCGGTACGGATGGTAAGACGTCCTGCAGCCTGTTTATCAGTACAGCGCTTAACAAGGCCGGGATCAGCACCGGCGTGATCGGTACCCTGGGGTACGGTCTGCCTGACCGGATGCAGCCGGCGACCCATACCACGCCGGATGCATTGCGGGTGCATCAGCTGCTCGCGGAATTGGTTGAGCAACAGGCGCAAAGTGTGGTGATGGAAACCTCATCACACGGGTTGCACCAAGGCCGTGTCAATGGAGTGCGTTTCGACATCGCCGTGCTGACCAATGTGACACGCGACCATATGGACTACCATGGCGACATCGAGTCTTACCGCAAGGCCAAGCTGATCCAGTTCCAGTTTCCGGATCTCAAACATGCCGTACTGAACCTGGACGACGAGTACGGCAGGGAAATCGCCGGGCTCATCCGCGAGCGTGTCAATGTGCTCGGATACGCGATCAAGTCGGGAGAGCCGGAACAGGACGCGTTGCTGAACGATGTTCCGGTGATCTATTGCGAAAATCTGCACCTGGATCCTTATGGCATGGTGTTGTCGATCGTCTCACCCTGGGGCCGGGCCCGGATCAAGAGCGCGTTGATGGGAAGGTTCAACGCCAGCAATATTCTGTCAGCGATTGGGGTCTTGGTGTTGAGTGGGATCAATTTCAAGCAGGCCTGTGACCTGGCCGCCCGGTTGAATACCGCGCCGGGACGCATGGAAGTGTTCAACGGCCGCATCGACTGCCCGCGGGTGATCGTAGACTATGCGCATACGCCCGAGGCCCTGCAGCAGGTGTTGATTTCAGTCAAGCAACATACCAATAAAAAGGTTTGGTGCGTTTTTGGTTGTGGTGGTGACCGTGACCGGGGCAAGCGTGCGCTGATGGGAGAAGTCGCCAGCCGGTTCGCCGACCGTGTGATCATCACCGACGACAATCCCCGGCATGAGCCCGCTGAGCGAATCGTCGAGGACATTCTCAAAGGAATCGACGAACAGCAGAATGTGATCATCGAGCATGACCGCGCAACGGCCATTCGTACCGCGGTCCGCAATGCCGCGGCGGAGGATCTGGTCGTGGTGGCGGGCAAAGGACATGAGACCACCCAGATAGTCGGTGATGAAGTCAGGGAGTTCAGTGACCGCGAATTTGTCAGGCAGTGCCTGCAAGGGGGCGCCGTATGAAGCCGATGCCGTTGCAACAGGTCGCAGAAGTTGTCGGTGGCCGGTTGGAAAACGACAACGGAAAAACCGTAGCCGTGGTGTCGACCGACTCGCGTACCATGCCACCGGGCGCGCTGTTCGTGGCCCTGAAGGGAGAGCGCTTCGACGCGCATGAATTTATCGACGCAGGCAGGCTGGACACAGCCTCGGCGTTGCTTGTCGAGCGTAAGACCGCTTCGGCCCTGCCGCAGATCCTGGTGGCTGACACACGTAAAGCACTGGGTGACCTGGCCCGGCATTGCCGTCGGCAGTTTGCTGGACGTTTGATCGCAGTCACCGGGAGCAACGGCAAGACCACGGTCAAGGAGATGTGCGGCGCGATCCTGCAGACCAAGGGACAGACCTTGATGACACAGGGTAACCTGAATAACGACATCGGCCTGCCATTGACCTTGTTCAACCTCGAGGATCAGGACTACGCGGTGGTGGAACTTGGCGCGAATCATCCGGGTGAGATCGACTACCTGACCAGGATCGCACTGCCTGATGCAGCAGGCATCACGCATGCGGGGAGTGCGCACCTGGAAGGTTTTGGTTCTGTTGAAGGAGTTGCCAGGGCGAAGGGCGAGATCTTCGCGGGATTGACAGCCGGGGGCACGGCGGTGATCAACGTGGACGACCAGTACCGGCAGATCTGGCTGGACTTGGCGAAAGGCAGAAAAATACTGACTTTTTCGCTGAAAGGTGACAGTGATTTCAGTGCCGACTGGAAGCCCGTGGCGCAAGGCTCGGAAGTCAGTATGCAGGTCTGCGGGCAGCAGATCGATTTCACCCTGGCGTTGCCTGGTGTGCACAACGTGATGAATGCACTGACAGCGGCCGCCTTGAGCTACGCGGTGGGATTCGATGCGCAACAGATCAAGGCTGGCTTGCAGCATATGCGTGCTGTCCGGGGGCGTTTGCAGTGGAACCAGGGGCGCTACCAGGGAATGCGTGTGTTGGATGACACCTATAACGCCAACCCGACGTCGTTGAGCGCGGGACTGGCGGTGTTGGCGCGGGAACCTGGAGAGCACTGGCTGGTGTTGGGCGACATGGCGGAGCTTGGGCCGGAGTCGGTGGCGATGCACGAAGAGGCCGGCCGCCTGGCTCGCCGGGCCGGTGTCAGTCGCCTGTTCAGCTTTGGCGAGAACAGCCGGTACGCAAGCGAATATTTCGGTGAAGGGGGTCAGCATTTCGACGACGAAGACGATTTGCTGGCTGAGATTGAAAGTCAGTGGCGCGGCGAAGGCGCGGTGTTGGTCAAGGGATCGAGAGCGATGCGGATGGAACGCTTTGTCGATGCATTAAAACAACAAGACGATGTGAACTGAGGGGGACAGAGATGCTGGTGTACTTGGCAGAATATTTAAAGCAGGAAGGTTTTACCGTCTTTGACGTGTTTCGTTACCTGACCTTGCGCGGTGTGTTGGCGGTGATCACCGCGCTGGTGATTTCATTTATCATCGGCCCGTGGATGATCAGGAAGCTGCGTTATCGTCAGATCGGACAGCCGGTGCGTGATGACGGCCCGGAGACGCATTTGATCAAGCAGGGAACGCCGACGATGGGTGGAGCGTTGATCCTGGTTACTATTGCCGTGACGACCTTGTTGTGGGGCGATCTGCGTAATCACTATATCTGGATCGTGATGCTGACCACACTGGCCTTCGGTATCGTCGGCTGGGTGGATGATTACAAAAAACTCGTACTGCAGGACCCGAAGGGACTGATCGCGCGTTACAAGTATCTTTGGCAATCGGTGTTTGGACTGGCGGCGGCGTTCGTACTCTATTACAACGCAGACCTGGTCAGTTACGATGCGACCAGGGTGTTGCAGGCAACCGGACAAAGTATCGGCGAGGCGATTTTCTACAACCCTGCCGTACAATCGATCGCGGTCAATATCAACCCGGTCGAGACGCAACTGGTGATTCCTTTTTTTGCCGATGTGCATCCACAGTTGGGCTGGCTGTTCATTCCGCTGGCGTATTTTGTGATCGTCGGCACCAGCAACGCGGTGAATATGACCGATGGCCTGGATGGACTGGCAATCCTGCCGACGGTATTGGTTGGCGGTGCCCTGGGGGTCTTTGCCTATGTGTCAGGACATGCCGAGTTCGCACAGTACCTGCGGATTCCATCCATCGATCATGTCGGTGAACTGGTGATTTTTTGTGGTGCAATGGTCGGCGCCGGGCTGGGGTTCCTGTGGTTCAATACCTACCCGGCAACCGTTTTTATGGGCGACGTGGGTGCACTGGCGTTGGGTGCAGCACTGGGTGTGATTGCCGTGGTCGTGCGCCAGGAACTCGTGCTGTTTATCATGGGAGGTGTTTTCGTCGTCGAGACGGTTTCGGTGATTTTGCAGGTCGCGTCATTCAAGTTGACCGGCAAGCGTATTTTCAGGATGGCACCGCTGCACCACCACTTTGAACTCAAAGGCTGGCCGGAACCGCGTGTAATCGTGCGTTTCTGGATCATCACCGTAATCCTGGTGCTGATCGGCCTGGCGACATTGAAGCTGCGTTGAATGATGGGAGCGTTGAACTGCATGAATGCATCTGCCAAGGACCTGCACCCCACGCTGGTGGTAGGGCTGGGTAAAACCGGTGTTTCATGTGTCCGTTTCCTGCTGCAGCAGGGCAAGGCGGTCAAGGCGGTGGACAGCCGTGCCGACCCGCCAGGCCTGGAAGAATTGCTGCAGGACTATCCGCAGTTGCAGTACAGCCTGGGTCCGTTCGCGCAGCAGGAATTTGAGCAGGCCGAGGAAATCGTGCTCAGCCCCGGGGTGGCGATGTCCATCCCGCAAGTACAGGCGGCGCAGCGGGCTGGTGTGACCTGTGTCGGGGATGTCGAGCTGTTTGCGCGTCATGCACGGGCGCCGGTCGTAGCGGTGACAGGTTCGAACGGCAAGAGCACCGTGGTGAGCCTGATTGCAGGGATGCTTGAAGCAGGTGGGCTCCGTGTGGCCTTGGGCGGTAATATCGGCACACCAGTACTGGAATTGCTGCGCGGGCCGGAGCCTGACTACTATGTGTTGGAGTTGTCGAGCTTTCAGCTTGAGACTACGTTGAGCTTGAATGCCGCCGTGTCGGTGATATTGAACCTGACGGAAGACCACATGGACCGTTACCAGTCGTTTGCACAGTACTGCGAAGCCAAGGCCAGGGTTTACCGGGGCGACGGTGTGATCGTAGCGGCGAACGATGAAACAGCGGTGCAGCAGTTGTTGCCGGACGGGCGCAAAGTATTGTTTTACGGCGAGGCTGACACTGAGACAGTGCCCGTTTTCGCGGTCGAGTCCAGTGACAGCGAAGCCTGGATCAGCCACCGGGGCGAGCCGGTGCTGGCTGCATCGCAGTTACGGCTGCAGGGCAGGCACAACCTGTACAACGTTGCTGCAGCGATGACGGTGTGCGAGGCCTTGGGCGTTGCTGTCGATGCGATGTGCAGGTTTGCCGCGGGTTTTTGCGGGCTGCCACACCGTATGCAGTTTGTCGCTGAGCATCGAGGTGTCCGCTGGATCAATGATTCGAAAGGAACCAATGTCGGCGCAACGGTTGCCGCGGTGCAGGGTCTTAATGCGAAAACAGTACTGATCGCTGGAGGGATTGCCAAGGATGCTGATTTTTCGGCACTGGCACCGGTGCTGGCGCAGCATGCACATGGATTGATACTGTTCGGCCGTGATGCCGGCATGATCGCGCAGGCGGTAGACCAGGTTGTTCCAGTGCAGTTTGCGGTCGATCTCGATGACGCGGTCGTACAGGCAGCAGGGCTGGCGCAGCCGGGAGAGATCGTGTTGTTGTCACCGGCGTGTGCAAGTTTCGATATGTTCAGTGATTTCGAGGACCGTGGCAGGCAGTTTATTCGCGCGGTGAAGAGATATATAAGTAACGAGTGTTTAGAAAACAGTCAGAGGTGAATGATCAGCCATGGATTACGCAGGCTCAACGAGAAAATTGCGCTTGTTTGCCGAATCGGATCTCCAGGTCGATAAAACGCTGGTGCTCGTGCTGTTGGCGATGACCGGGATCGGCCTGGTCATGGTGGCATCGGCCTCGATTCCAATCGCCGAACAGAAGACACACCAGCCGTTCTATTTTTTGATCAGGCAGTTTGCCTATCTGCTGGTCGGTATGTTGGGCGGGTATTTCATTCTTAAGGTGGAGAGCAATCGATGGCGGCGCTGGGCACCTGTATTGCTGCTGTTTGCACTGGTGTCGTTGATCCTGGTGTTGATGCCGGGTATAGGCAAGGTGGTCAACGGCAGCAGGCGCTGGATCTCACTTGGCATCGTGAACCTGCAGGTTTCAGAGCTGGTCAAGTTCTGCGTGCTGGTCTATGTCGCTGATTACCTGGTGCGGCACAAGCTGGCGGTACAGGCAGGCTGGATGGGATTTCTGCGCCTGATGATGATCGTGCTGTTGATTTCAGGCTTGATACTGGCCGAGCCCGATTTCGGGACGGCAGTGGTGCTGCTGAGCAGTTGTATGGCCGTCATGTATCTGGCAGGAGTGGGCTTTTTTCGCCTGCTGCCGGTTGTTGCCGTAGTTGCCGCGGTCTTTGCGTTACTGGCGTCGTCGACGGAGTACCAGTTGGAACGGCTGCTGTCGTTCTGGAACCCGTGGGCAGATCCCTACGGCGCCGGTTACCAGCTGACCAATGCGTTGATCGCGCTTGGCTCCGGCGGCATCGATGGTGTGGGATTGGGCAGCAGCGTGCAGAAGCTGTTTTACCTGCCGGAGGCGCATACTGATTTCGTCTACGCGGTGCTTGGTGAGGAGTTGGGTTTGATCGGAACGGTCAGTGTGTTGTTGCTGTTCGCGTTGTTTGTCTGGCGCGCTTTTGTGATTGCCGCGAACGCAATAGGACGGCAGATGTATTTCTGTGCTTACATGGCCTACGGGATCGGCAGTTGGATAGGTATCCAGGCGGTGATCAACATCGGGGTCAACCTCGGTGTGCTGCCGACCAAGGGGATCACCTTGCCGCTGATGAGTTATGGCGGCAGCAGCTTAGTGGTGACTGTGTTCGCCTTGGCACTGTTGCTGAGGATCGATTACGACACACGGCAGACTGAAGAAGTGCAGTATAAGCGGAAATACCAGCTGTGAAGCAGGTGGAGTGGGACAGGTAGCATGAGTAAATCGAGACCAGTATTGGTGATGGCAGGTGGCACAGGCGGGCACGTTTTCCCGGCGTTGGCCGTTGCCCGTGAGTTGATGCAGCGCGGTGTGCCGGTGGTATGGCTTGGGACTCGCAAGGGGCTGGAGGCGAAAATCATACCGGCTGAGGGGATCAGGATCGAGTGGCTTTCAGTAGCCGGCCTGCGTGGTAAGAAACTCAGCCGGCTGCTGATTGCGCCGTTTATGTTGGCGTGGTCCGGGCTACAGGCGTTGTGGGTGGTGTTGCGTCTGCGCCCGCGGGCCGTGCTTGGGATGGGTGGATTTGTCACCGGG
>JALUUZ010000228.1 GCA_027021095.1 Gammaproteobacteria bacterium | reverse complement strand
AGTGTACCTGCGGCTGGAGCGGCAGGAGCGGGCGCAGCAGTGTTTCGAGAAGATCCTGCAAAAGGACAAGCAGCATGCCGGGGCATTGCGGGGGATGGGAGAGGTATACCGCAGTTGCGGTGACTACCACCTTGCATCGACCTACTACAAAAAATCGCTCAAGGCCAATGCGGCGGATCCCCTGGCAAACTACGGCTGTGCGGATACATTGTTTGCGTGCAGCCGCTACGAGGAGTCCGCCGGTTACTTCAAAAAAGCAATCGAATTCAAGCCTGACTATGCCGATGCCTACATCAGTCTTGGGCATGCTTATTTCAAGACGGAGCAGTTTGAGGCAGCGGCAAAGAGTTATGCCAAGGGGGCAAGCCTGGACCCGACTATCGATGGACTCGACGAGTACCTGCATACTGTGATGACTCACGTGGAGGATGCCGCGGTAAAAGATCAACTGATGCGCCTGCTTGAACGTTGAACCGGGTTGCGTCCGAAGCCGCACTTCACCCACTATTCTTTCTTGCCGCTTCTCTCGCTAATGTTGTAGGATAGTCACCCAACGATGGAAGGATGCTGTTGGGCAGAAGACGCCCGGCAGCAACCAGCCACTCGACAGAATGTCTACTCCTGAAGGAAAAGAGATGAAAAGTCTATGGGATCAGCGCCATGCTTCCTCGCTGGACGGGGAACTGGCGCTGCGGGTTTACAGTTCACAATTGCTGGGGCGGAACCCTGCCTTGGTGATGTACGGCGGTGGTAATACTTCCGTCAAGATCGTGGAACAGGATCTGTTCGGCAGGGAACGGACGATTCTCTACGTCAAGGGCAGCGGCTCGGATCTGCATTCGATTACGGCCAGTGGCTTTGCGCCACTGGTGCTGGAACGGGTGCGTGAGCTGGCGACCCTGGAGCGCCTGTCGGACCCGGACATGATGCGTGAGTTGAAGGCCTGTGCTGTCGATCCGTCGGCGCCGGCGCCCTCGGTCGAGACTATCCTGCATGCCATCATCCCTTTCAACTATGTGGATCATACCCATGCAAGCGCGGTGCTCGCGGTGACCAATTCGAACGATGGCGAACGACGCATCCGCGAGATCTACGGCGACTCGGTGGTTGTCGTGCCATACGTGATGCCCGGCTTCGACCTGGCCAGGCAGTGTGCGCAGGCCTTTGCCGCGCAGGCAGGTGAACAGACACAAGGCATGGTGTTGCTGCAGCACGGAATTTTTTCCTTTGGTCACAGCGCGCAGGAATCTTATGAACGGATGATTTCGCTGGTCAGCCGGGCCGAGGAGTACCTCAAAAGCAATCAGGCCTGGTGTTTCGCTGCCGCAGACGGTACCGGTGACGGGAACGAAGTGGAAGCCGATCCGCTGGAAGTCGCGCAGCTGCGCTCCCGTCTCTGCCAGGCTGCAGGTACGTCGTTGATCCTGTCAGGTTGCGGCAGCCGCAAGGCACGTGAGTTTATACACCATCCTGACTGCCGGCAGCTGTCACAGCAGGGTCCGGTCACCCCGGATCATGTGATCCGCACCAAGCGCCTGCCGATGCTTGGGCGTGATGTCGACCGTTATGTCGAGGCCTATACCGAGTATTTCAGGCACCACAATACCGGGGGAGGAAAGATCATGCTCGATCCGACGCCACGGGTGATCCTGGATCCGGAGATTGGGTTTTACACCGCTGGAAAGACCGCGCAGGATGCCGTTGCAGTGCGTGAAATCTATCTGTCTTCGATCGATGTGATGCTGAGCGCCGCTGCATTGGGGGGTTACCATGCACTGCCGGCCAGCGATATCTTCGATGTCGAATACTGGGACCTGGAACAGGCGAAGCTCAGGCGTGCAGGTGCCCCTAAGATGTTTACCGGTGAGGTGGTATTGATTTCCGGTGCGGCATCCGGAATCGGCAGGGCCTGTGTCGATTCGTTTCTGCAGCGCGGTGCGGCGGTCGTGGCGGTGGATAAGGATGACTCGGTAAGCAGTCTGACGCAGCGGCCTGATTTTATCGGCTTGCAGTGCGACCTGGCCGATGAAGCTGCGGTCACGCGGATGATCACCCGGGCAGTGAACGGTTTCGGCGGCATTGACATGCTGGTACTGAATGCAGGGATCTTCCCGGCCAGTGCCCGTGTCGAGGCATTGGATACCGCAGAGTGGAACCGTGTGCTGCAAGTCAACCTGACTGCGACCATGTACCTGTTGCGTGCCGCGATTCCGCTGTTGAAGCTCGCTTATCACGGCGGCAGGGTCAGCGTGATCGGTTCGAAGAATGTCGCTGCGCCCGGCCCGGGAGCGGCTGCCTATTCGGCCTCCAAGGCAGCGGTCAATCAGTTGATCAGGGTTGCAGCGCTGGAACTGGCCGGAGACGGGATCCGCCTCAATTCCCTGCATCCGGATGCAGTCTTCGATACCGGGCTGTGGAGTCCGCAACTGCTGGCGGAACGTGCTGCAAGCTACAAGCTTTCGGTCGAGGAATACAAACGAAAGAACCTGCTGCAAACCGTACTTTGCAGTGCAGACGTGGCCGAACTGGCAGCCGAGCTATGCGGCCCGTTGTTTGCGAAAACGACAGCAGCGCAGATCCCGGTC